>JAGRAG010000443.1 GCA_020435025.1 Bdellovibrionales bacterium
GTTTCTGGCATGGGTATATCACTGGGAAGGGCCCAACTATTTTGGTGAGAGGTAAAGGAGAAAAAAACTCCTAATAAGATAGAGAACAAAAGAATCCATTTTTTTTGCTTCATAGATGCATCCTCGAGTTATAAGATAAAAATCACTCAAAAATGATAATACTCTTTATTTTTAAAAATAAGAGCCAGACATTGAATTGGAGCAAATTTGAGTTCAGCAAAAAAACTAAACAAAAGTCCAGTTCGATACCTATTTAGAGGTCTCTATTTGTGCCATATGATGGCCCTTAATTATCCCAAAATAATCCTATTATCATTTTTTTTAATTTTAGGGCTATCGTTAGTTCCACTTCCAAATCTCAAAATGCTTTTAAGCATCGAAGATCTTATAGATCCGGATTTTCAAACCTACGAGGAACTCAAACAGCTCAAAAATGATTTTTTAGACCAAGACGAAATCTTCATCTTGCTAAAACCAAAGGAGCCTCGGCCTCTAAACAAACAAGAACTGTGTGCCCTACGTTCTTGGATTTTTGACATCACCGAGTACCGCAAAGATATTCGAGCCGTCGTCTCAACACTGGGAATTCAGTGGCCTAAAGAAACGGACTCCAAATTTCAAGTGACTCCTATTTTAAATCCAGACTGCTTGCGCGGGGAGAAGAACGAAGAGGAGCAGCTTAAAAAAAGCTATGCTCAACTTGTCACTTCCCCATGGAAGGGCTCTCTAATCGGCAACGACGGCAATGACGTAGGAGTCCTAATTTACCCCAATGCCCGATCCGATTCTTCTTTTTATGGAACGTTTAACTTAGAGGTCATCGATGAACTGAAAAAAAGCCTATTTGACAATGTCCTTACTAAACATCCAGATCTCAAAGCTCACTGGATAGGTGATGGAATCTTTCAGTACTACCTTAAAACAGGCTACGAAACGGTACCCGGTCTTAATCTACTGATCAGTCTTTTCGTTATAATTTTCTTTTTCTTTTTCTTAGGAACTTTTAAGAGCAGCTTCCTTTTTTTACAATTGGTGACATGGATTTCACTTCCCGTCTATGCGGGGATGGCTATTTTCGATCATCCCATTGATGTCTTATCGAGTTCTCTTTCTTTAATGATCTTTGTCGCCTCATTGGAAGACTTTATTTTTCTTTCAAAACTATCGTAAAAGATAGGGTGGAAAAAATCCATGAGAAAGCTATTACTTCCCTCTTTCTTTACCTCTCTGACAACTGTGGTCGGTTTTGGTTCCCTGGTTTTTGCGGATCTCGATATCATTCGGAGATTCGGCCTTTGGGGAGCTATTGGAGCTGCCTTAGAATGGTTTGTCCTTTTTATTATCTTCCCTGCTGTCCTGCAAGGGATTCCGAAGTTGTCCCATTGGAGCCACTCTCGCAGAATTCCCAGGTTCTTTTCAGTCGCAGGCCATATGACGCAATTGCAAGTTCCTAGATGGACTTCAAAAGCGCTCCTTCTGGTATTTCCATTAGCCCTCCTGTCTATGCCCTCACTTTTTATCTCTGATTCTCCTGAACGCCTTTTAGAGAGATCCCACCCGGCTCGACAGTCACTCGACCTCATTGAAGAAACCAGAGGATGGAGATCTCAAGTCAGTCTGGTTTTTTCTGATCATCTCGAAGAAAGCGAAAATCGCGCTCGATTAGAAAAGGTAAAATTATGGCCCCTAGTAACCAAGGTAGAAGACCCCTATTCCATTGCGGACTACCTCACCAATGATTTATCTCCTCCTATGAAATCGTACTTTAAAGGACTCTTAGGACAAGACCTATTGGCTCATCGCCTTGGACCCAATGGGCTAACTGCCCGAGCCGTTCTTTACGTGAAGGGTCTCGATATTGTCGACATTAATGAAATGCGCCAACGAGCCAAAAAATTGTGTCCAAATCAAGAGTGTTGGTTAGCGGGCAGTCTTGTCTCTTATGGGGAGCTGGGGGAGAGAATCCTAGCCACTTTGTACAAAAGTTTGGGAGGAAGCCTCATTTTAGTAAGCCTGATTCTTTTCACACTCGCTTACAGCTTAAAGCGAAAACACATTTTCCCCCTTATTTTATCTGCTATGTGGGGGCCTATGGCCTTACTTCTCATATTTTATATCTTTAAAGTGCCTGTTTATTATATCACCAGTATGGTCGCATCCATATTAGTTGGACTCGCCGGAGACAATGCGATTCAATTTCTGTTTTTCTCCTCAAAAAGTGAAGAAAACTACAACCACGGTCTTAACCAACTGAGTTCGATCTCCCTTGTCGTTACTCTCGCAACGGGCCTGGCTTGCTCTGTTTTCTTTTTTGGCTACTTCGACCCAATGAAGAGTTTAGGAATGATGTTAATAATAGGAATCTTTTTGTCCGTTTTTGGTGACATATGGATCTTAAAAGGACTGACTCAAAAAAAATCGTAAATATTTTATGCCGTTGATATTAACTATAAGTTGTACAAACTGCTTGTATTAATGAAAAACGTCCAGCACTTTCAACATTTCTGGATATCCACGCATCAACTCTTTCGTGCGTCCAATGACTTTATCAGAGAACATCTCTTCTTTGTATTTTCGATTCCTTCCCAAATGATTCAACTCATTGAGTACATCGTAGACAACTTTCAGTTCATCTGGAAAGTGGCTGGCTAATTGAAATAGAATTCTCCGTGAAAGTTGCTGCTTTAGTGCATAGGAAGAAAATACTTTCTTGCCTAAAATTCCTGTTAACTT
>JAGRAG010000444.1 GCA_020435025.1 Bdellovibrionales bacterium
GCGACCGCTCAAATCCATATCCATTTCCTTTTAGAGGCTATGCTATATAATTAGCTTTGAATCGAAAATAGTAGCAGGAGCTCAATTCATTCTAGATAGACCCGCTTTGAATTTTAAGAATTATGCATCTCCGGACATAAAGTAACGGACATCCAAAGCTTATACCTCAATTCCAGAAAATATTTCCCGTTCGTTGTTGTGCTGTCGCGGTATTCTTATACAGCTTCCAACTAGCGCCTTCGGGAATTAATTTCTGTAATTGGTATTATGAGACTGTCGCCATTCGGCCATCTTTGACAAAATAAAATCTTTCAGCTCTCAATCAGCGCAATTCCTTACACATTCATTGTTTTGAAACTTTTTTTAATTCCGACCATCTGGAGAAAGCCACCTTATCTTTATCTTTGCTAATGGAGTGATTTGTTCGCTTTTTGCTTTCCGGTTCCACTCAATAACAGTTTATTTTTCGTGGAATAGTATGAAATTTGTTACATAAAACCTATGAAGTATTAGGAAGTTATAAGAGTGGTCGGATTCCGACGAAAAAAAATTCTGTCAACGCGACGAAAAATCAAATCCTTTTTTGCCTAAAGAGTGAGCGAAAATCTGTGTTACCAAAGGGAGAGTTTGAGAAAAAAACTGCACATAAATTATGCAAACCTTGGAAACCGTTTATAGGACTTCATAACAGAGCATGCAGCTTGGTTTTTAGAGTAAAAATTTTAAAACAAAAACAGAATCCTTAAACAATATTCCGCTAAAAAATCTTAAATCAACAATTTAAGAATTTTGACTATTACAAAATGTTTTAAAATGGGACATTTTTAATCATGTATTTTCAGCTACTTAAAAAAATTAAGATAATTTAAGAATTATTCCTTGCAATTAATGCAAGGGTCTGTGTAAATAGTTCAGTTCCAATTTGGCACTTACAAAAAGTGACATGAATTTTTTTGAGGGGGAAACTCAATGGAATCTTTATCTAAAGAAGTGATTGAAAGATGCAAGGCGACATTACTCGAGACAAAATCTGAGATTTTAAACCGAGTCGCAAACGCCAAAAAAGAACTCTATACTGGCGATGATAAAGGTGGGGATGAGGGCGATCAAACAATGCGCGCTCTAGCGGAAACCGAATTTCTAAGTATGAATGAAAGACTTCGCAAACAACTCATGGAAATTGAAATGGCACTTGGCCGCATTGAAAGCGGAACTTATGGTATCTGCGAAGAAACCGAAGAGGTCATCGAAACAGACAGGCTTCTTGCTATCCCTTGGACACGATTAAGTATTGAAGGCGCAGAAATTCGCGAAAGCGTTTCCCGACGTTACGCTCGTTAATGAACGAGCGTAAATAAATTGATGCTCTAAATCTTTCTTGAAATTACATTCTTGTTATTGATTTGGAGCTTTTTTGAAAAGTTTCTTTCAAACATTCTACCATCCCATACTCTGGCCGTACATGTCGGACGATCGATATAAAACTGAATTTTCTAGTATTTTTGATAAAGACAGTGATTCTGGTTTTATAGAAGTTCCAGAAGATTGGTCCAATCCCTCTGGAAAGCGCCTTAAAATATTTTACTACGGGCGATTGAAGGTAGGGGATGGTCGTATAGCTCCGGTAATTTTTGTGAATGGTGGTCCGGGACTGGCTAGCGGTGTTTGGGCGAAAAAGGTACTAAAAGGCGTTCCGGAAAACATCCCTGTGTTGTTTTTCGATCAAAGAGGGACGGGATACTCATCGCCCTATCCAGAAGTGAAAAATCCAAAGCAATATCATGTGGGCCAATTTTATGGAGCGTCATCAATTTCAGAAGATATCGAATATCTTCGAAAAGAGGTTTTAGGTGGTGCAAAGGTAAATGTCGTCGGTCACAGTTATGGGGCTAAGATTGCTTACTCCTATCTTCGGAAATATTCAGAAAACCTCAATTCCTTACATGCCATTAGCTTTGCGCTGCACGAAGATCCTCAAAAGCTTATGGAATATAGGTATCGAGGGCTACAGATAGCATCAGAATCCTACTTTAAGAGATTTCCAGAGGACCGAGATATTGTCCGAAATTTAAGAAAGTTGATTGGCCATGATTTTTGTTTTGGTGGGGGCTGTGGTTCCTATCTTTTGGATAAAGCCATAAAGAACCTGGTTTTGTTTCCTGAATCTTGGAGCGACCTACATGGTCGACTTAGCAAACTTATGGTCAAAGGAAAGGTCGACTGGGCGTATTTAAGGGAGTTTCTTGCTGAGCAGAAAGTAGACTTTCGACACAACTCTAATGAGGTCAGTCCCTCTGAATTTTTGGATTTTTTTGAAATTACCGGAGGCGATCGAGTTGAGCTTGCTAGAAAAAGACTATTGGAGCGAGGATTCAAGCTACCAAGTGAAACTATTGATCCCTATGCTCTTGAATCAACCGACCAGAGAAATATTTGGCCGGAAGAGTCCCGTTTAAAAGAGTATCTAAAGACTTCGGACCTCGCTCGTACGCTTAAAGAAGTCTCTGGCATTCCGATTTACATTTACAAAGGCGCATCCGACTCTATTGTCCCCATGAAAGCTTTTGAATCTATGCAGGGGCTTTTGGGCTCTAAGACCGTTTCTATTGAAGTGGCTAGCCGCTCCCACTTTGATATCATCGAAGAAAGTAAGGTATGGGACGCCGTCGTTTCAGTGGGCAGATGCATTCGATCAATAAGACCTTAGTTTTTTATTGTAGTGGAGTGATCAGTTTGTCAGGCCCCATAAGTTCTTTTTCCGACTGAGTTTGCTCTTTTAAAGCCTTGGAGATTTTTTGGGCAGATATTACAGGGCCCTTTCCCACCCCAGGGCAAAAACTCGCTACTTCTTTTTTCCAGGACTTAGCATTCATTACCTCAGGCCAAAAAGGCCATGTTCGGCACTGTGTGGGGCGAGCTTTATAGACAGAGCACTTGTTTTCTAGCAAAAACAGACAGTCTTTTGTTTGTGGGTCCGTTTTTAAATGCCAAATTCCTTCTGTTTGTTCACAGAATTTTCGGGTAAATGAAGACGTGCGCATATCAAAATGCTTGGCAAAGCGTTGACGATCCGAAAGAGTCAGATAAACGTATCCGTACTCTCCTCGAGAAATGCAGCATTTGCCCGAGCCTTGGCACTGAAAGCGCACGCCCTTGTTCCACCATTCCTGCTTTTCAGAGGCAGACTCACTCATCGCGTAAGTCCTGAAGTTTTTGCGAAGCCAAACTCCATCCACACAGTTGATAGACAAGCCGTGCGCCGATATTGCCATCCCAATCCGTTTCTCCAGGGGCGACCTCAACAAGGTCAAAGCCAACGATTTTGCGTCCGGAACGAACGACCTTTTCCATTAAATAAACGACTTCCGAAAAACTTAAACCGCCGGGTACTGGTGTTCCCGTGTTGGGGCAGTTATCGGGAGAAAGACCATCGATATCAAATGAGAGATAAACCAGCTCTGGGAGAGTCGCTACTATATCAGAGCAGATCTGATCCCAGGAGGCTCCAGAGAGTTGACGTTTTTTATTGCCACGATCAAAAAAAGTCGTAATAGCTGGATGCTCCTCAATGAAATCCCACTCTTCTTGACAATAATCGCGGATTCCCACTTGAGTTAACTGTTTAGGAGGTGTTTCTAATTCCATCACATTTCGCATGATCGAAGCATGGGAGTGCTCAAACCCCTGGTAAGTCTTTCTTAAATCGGCATGGGCATCTATGTGCAAGATTCCAAGTTGCTGCGGATGTCTTTCACAAAGCGCCTTAATAAGCCCATAAGGGGAGGAGTGATCACCACCGATAACGGCAGGAATTTTTCCCTCGTCCATCAGTTTTAAACTTTTTTTATAGACGGTTTCATGAACGTTGCGGCTGGCTGTGTTTATAGTTTTTAAAATCCGTTGTCCAGACTCAGAGAGCTTTCCTTTTTCATCCCACTCATCAATAACCTGCCGAGCTAAGGGTTTCAGGCGCTCATTTTCTACGTTTATAGATGGATCGGCATTTTCTAAATGCAGTCCATGGTGGAGGGCATCGGCAAAGGAGTAATCATAAAAATCCAGCTGCGGACTGGCTTTTAAAATAGTCGTTGGGCCAAAACTGGTTCCAGAGCCATAGGACGTAGTGACTTCCCAAGGTACTGCGAGTAGAACGACTCGGGCTGTCTCCTTTTTTGTTGAAGCTCCAAAAAGTTTTCCATTATCAATAGTTGTTGAGTGAGTGCTTTTATAGGACATGGGTCACCTTCATATTAGATTTTAAGAGGCTGTCGCCAAACGGCC
>JAGRAG010000445.1:0-462 GCA_020435025.1 Bdellovibrionales bacterium
CGTTCCCTAACCATTATTAGCAAGTGCACAGGTTGTCACAAAAATGAAGGACTACCGGATTTTACCTTATGGCCTATTGGCGGAGAGTGGTCCAGCCATCAACAGTGGCTGAATAAAATCGAAAAAAGCTTAGGTTTAGCCCCAAATCAAGAATTCTCTCAACGGACAATGCCACCCAAAAACTCTTTGTGGCAGCCGACAATTCAAGAGCTGGACCACCTGAAGAAATGGTTCCACTTTTTAAAGGAGAAGAAATGATCATTCAAACTCCAAAAAAACTCCTTATCATTTGCGTATTACTGCCCTTAGCCTTTGTCCTCCCACAAGTGGCAGAGGCTCGATTTGACTCACATCAAAAACGCTATATGTCGAATAAAGACTATGCCTCAGTCTTCCGGCAGCTCTTTCCTTTGTCGACTGGAAGTAACGATTATAAGGTTAAAGACTGCCTAAAAACTGACA
>JAGRAG010000445.1:499-5761 GCA_020435025.1 Bdellovibrionales bacterium
CCCGCATTTGGAGAACCCATTTACAGCACTCCTTCACCCCTGTTTGTCAGGTGGTATGGAAACTGTGTCCAACGATTAATTCAAGAAGAGTTTGGGAAAATAAAAGAACGTGGCTACTCAAAAAAGCACCTGCAAAACTATTTCTCTCATTCTTTTTTACAAGGGCTAAGAGTAGAACAGTGGGAACTTCAAAAATGGTATTCATGGACAAAAACAAAGCAGTTGCAAGCTATTACCGAAATCGTCACCCATCTCATAGGCCCCTGGCCTGTTCTTCGTGATTTGGGTTGGAAACAAGAAGAATCCGATTATATCGAGAAACTATTGGAATCTATGAGCACAGAGTCTTCATCTTCTGCATGGAAGGCTCTTCAAAGCGCTCTTTTAAAAGTCATGATGCGTGAAGAGTTTATTTTATATTAACGAGGCTGTTATGAACCAAACGAGACGACAATTTTTAAGGACCAGTACTCACGGAGTTCTTCTCTGGACAGCAGCACAATCGGCCCCCTCCTTCGCCTTCAACTCAGTGCCTTATAAAACCATCGATCATTTTTTTGTCTTTATGAAAATCAATGGAGGCTGGGACACCTCTTTATGCCTTGACCCCTGGATTGAGACTCGTCGTCCCGACCCAAAAGATATGTTTATTGAATACACTCCTGATCAACTTATCTCAACAGATACAGAAATCATTTTTGGGCCAGCAGCCCTGCCCCTTAAGGCATATGCAAAAGACTCTTGTGTCATCAATGGCATTTTTCTAAGCCCGACGGACAGCGGTCATGGAGCCGCTATGAACTACATGACTTCTGGAAGCACCAAAGCGACAGCTCCTGACCTCTGTGTGGAAATGGACATTGCTCTAAACCAAAACCTTCCTTACGGAGTGGTTCACAACTCATTTGCTCGCCTTGGCAATCGGAAGACTTTAATTTCTGCTACGCAAGACTTAAAAAATATCTTAAGTGAAGGATCCATTTCCAGTGAGCTAGCAAAAATCTACGACAAAGAGTCTTTAAGAAATGCTCCTTCTGCATTTCTACAAGCCATTCGCACTTTATTAAACTCTTCGGCAACTGATCAACTTTACATAGAGTCCCATAACCGTATCTCAGCCTCTACGGAGATTCAAAAAACGGCGGCTCTGATCGCCGCTTCTTTTCTCGCTGGTGCTTCTCAATTTGCCAATTTCGATTTTATTTCCTCTAATTTAGATACTCACGGAGATCACCCTAAAAACCACATGCAGGGACTCCAAAAAGTTTTAGGTGAAGCTACAGAGATCTTTGATCTTTTTAAAAGCATTCCCTTTGGAACCTCCGGCAGCAGCTTGTACGATCATACCACCTTCTTACTCACTTCTGAATTTTCAAGAACGCCATTTTTAAATGGCGCTAATGGAAAAGATCACAATCCTATGTCTAACTCAGCCCTTCTCGTCGGCAAAGGTCTTCCCAAAGGGAAAGTTTTTGGAGGGACACGCTTAATTCCAAGATCACTTTCAGCCCAAGGAGAGCCCTATCATATAGCTTTTCCCATCGACTATAATACAGGAAAGCCCATGAAAAGTCGACAGGGCAGCAGCCACCTACTTAGACCAGAAAATCTCATGAAATCGATTTTAAACTTAATGAACGTTCCATTGGAGAGGGTGCAAAGCATCTCAAGCAAGACGCCGGCTCTTCCAGGCTTTTAGGTGATTTGAGTTTAAATATATATACTTTTGAATTTATATTTTCATCTTACAACTTGCCTGATAGAATTTGTCAATGGCTCATTGAGGATGAAAAATGCAAAACTATTGGCGAAAATGCAGTACCTGCAAAAAAGAAATTGGTTTTAAAACAAAATACTATGTCTGTAGCGTTTCCAGCTGCAACGGCAAGCGAACCGGACTGGTGTTTTGTAGCACATCCTGCTTCGAACGACATCTTCCCTTTGCAAGACACAAGGATGCTTCAGCACTAGAAGAGCTCTCCCCCTTAAAGGCAAACGTCGAAGAAGCTTCCACGCCAGTTTCAACTCCTAAAAGAAGAATCATTGCCTCAGCCCCTACTGTACCAGGATCATCAATACAGCCCTCTCACAGCGTGGTAACTCATGATATATTAGTGGTGGCTTCTAAATTAAAAGACTATATCCGTGCCCGCAGTGAAATGAACACGTCTGCGTCGTGCCTCACGGCCCTTTCTGATATTCTAAGAAAAGAGTGTGACAAGGCTATAGAAAACGCCCGCGCCGACGGACGAAAAACGGTAATGGATAGAGATTTTAAGTAAAACGAACTTCTTAAAGTTTACAAGCTGTAATATTTAAACGCGAATAAAAGTTCAGATCGCTCGTTTTTCACACCAAAAGCGCTTACCTGCTTAGTTACAAGATTCGACCTCTTCGACAGAAAACTCACCTGTCGCATCTCCCATCATAGTCATTACCGTAAAAATATTGGCTTGACGACTTTTCGTTTTAAAAACCATACAGGTGCTTTCATCTGCAGAAATAAACCAATTGTTTGTTTCAATATGTCCCTTGTTTATATTGTAAACAAGGACTTTATTGGCTTCTAGAGTCGGCTTTCGATTTAACGATTTAAATAACAAACCTCTTTTATCAACATACTCTTTCTGATAACTGTTAGAAAAGTCCGCATTCATCCCACAATAGTCAGCACAGGATCTATCGAGTTCACTGACAACTAGAGAGTTGGTGTTTTTCTCTATTGTAAATCGACACGCCCCTCTTCCAGACTTTGACTCATCAAAGACGAGCTGTGCTCCACTAAGTTCTGCCGTTCCCTCGAGCTCACAGGTATTTCCACCTCGAGAGGACATCGTAAAGATTCTAAACTTCATTTTATTTTTAACTGCCGTTCTTTTTATAACGACTGTATCTGTTTGTTCTAGACTCTCGCCATAAAACTGCACGGTATGTTTGAAGGAATAGTGGCCTTCAAATTGTGATGCCTTATCTGAAGCCCACAAAGTCGGGGAAACAACTAATAACCCAATAAAAGTAAGAACTTGCTTTTTCATATAACCTCGCAAACGAAAGGGGGACTGCAAGGCATCTTACAGTATCTCATATTAAAATGATGACAGATTGTAGCTTCTACACGAATGTCACAATTTTTCCGTTACAAATCAGATGAAGCAGTGTTGCCAGGTTATTGATATGCCGCGCTCAAGTTTTTATTCAATTAGGAGCAAAAGTGGGGCACATCGTCGACCTGGCCACACCGACCTGTTGAAAGGAGTGTCTCTGAACTCTCTTTTTCGCCTTGACTGAAACAGCTTGGCAGGCCTAACCGGCAGACCCAAAACCCACGATTGCTATAAGAGTTAAAAATATTCGCACTATCATTGTCGCGGAGATACACCATAGCTTTTGACCGGCCCAAAAAGTTACCTGTTATCTAACCAAACAATTGAAGTCGATTCACAGTCTGTTAAAAAAAATAAATAGCGAAGCTCTTAATAGTATCTCCAAAGGTCACTCATACGCCCCGTGTTGGTTAACTCGTCACGGGAGTCTCCACCAAAATAATAGATCTTATCCGTCTCGGGAGCCCACATGGCTCCATTTTCACGATACCCAGCATTGTTACTCGCTGCAGGCTCGTCAAGAGCTCCCCATGCTGGCTGAGCTCCTCCACCATCATTTCCTGCCATCCAAGTCCACTGGTTCGAGGATGTATTGTATTTGTAAAGGATGTTTAAATGTTGCTCGCCACCACTTGAAGCCCTTCCCCAACCACCTAATAGGTAAAGGTTGCTTCCTGTAGGATCTGCCGCAAAAGATGTTACAGTCGCACCTCCCGGTGTATTGGCTGAGTCGGACACGAGTTTCGTTCCTAAAACCGCCTGCGCGCCACCAATTTTCGAACCTGTCATCCAGGTCCAATTCCCCGTTGAAACATCATATTTCCATAGGTCATTTAGGTAGTGATCACTTCCATTTTCTCCTGTACCCTCTCCACCCCACATCCAAAATGTATTATTGTCTTGGGTCCAATAGGCTCCCGCATAACGCTTTCCGGGATAGTTGGAGGCATTAGAGACACCCTGAATGCCATAGGAACCACCACCATTTGTTCCCGTCTGCTGTGCTAGGTGAGCCCACTCACCTGTGGAGAGATTCAAGCGCCAAAAGTCTGCTTGCCACTGAAAGGCTCCCGAAAAGCTCCCTCCAAAGAGATAAAGATGAGTTGAATTGACCCACATATTGCCGCAAATTCGTGCCCCAGGAGTATTAGCGGGATCTTCAACATTGACAGTCCCAAAATTACGAACAGAGTTTCTTAAATTGGCTCCCCCCATCCATGTCCACTCTGAGGTTGTCGGATTAAATCGCCAAACATCATCCAGATAACCACTATTCCCTAAGGAATCCAAGCCGCTTCCGCCCATCAACCAAAAGTTTCCGGAAGCATCTTGAGAAAAAGTCGGATCATTTCGAGCTCCTGGAGTGTTCGATGTCGATGGGGTCAACAAAACACCATACGTGCCACTCGCATTGACCTCTTTATCCCCTGAAATCCAAGTCCACTGATTGTTAGATGGATTAAAGCGCCAAAGATCATTGAGTCGCCCGACACCAGTCGACTCACCATAACCGCTACCGCCAAAAAGATAGTAATGCCCGCCAGAATACCAATGCGCAATCCATTTTCGGGCACCAGGGAAATTCGAAGGAGACTCAACGCCTCTGGTTCCATAATTACCAAATTGATTGCGCAGTTTAGATCCTCCCAACCAAGTCCAAAAATTCTGCTGGGTCAGAGCGGCAACCACAGTCACCGTCAGTTGTACTGAAAACTCGCTTGATTCCGCCGTAATCGTCGCAGTTCCAACGCTAATGGCACTAACTTGAGCCGACTCTCCATTTACTAAGGGTGTTACGGTTGCTACGCCAGTGTCTGAACTTGACCAGGTGGCCATACCGTTTTCTTTGCTACCATCTTCTTTTTCTAAAAGGAAATACAATACGGAATTATCGCTGGATCCAAGACTGATTGAACTCATTTCAGCAGAACCGGACGAATCTCCCGACAAAAAAACAGACTTGAGTTTCGAGCCGCCAAATTCACCACTTAAAGGACTGTTTTTGCAGCCTAATATGGCTAAAGCGAAGAAAAGGATAATACCTTTGGTGCAACCAGAAAAAATAGTATGTTTTAAAATAACGAGAATTTGACGTTCCACCATATCTTCTTATCGGTCAACTAGAACAAAGTCATGAATAACTTCTCAAGAGGAGCTC
>JAGRAG010000446.1 GCA_020435025.1 Bdellovibrionales bacterium
GTGTGGGCCGATCAATTGGGTTTTGAAACAGCCTGGGTTGCGGAAACTCATCTTTCCTGTCAGGTGCAAAAAGAAAATCCTGGTGCCGTAGTTCCTGAATTTAAAGGGGAAATCGGTCTCAATACGGATATTTTGCAACTTGCTCATCAGATCTTTTTTCGTACAAAGAAAATTCACGTGGGTTCCGCAATCATGAACATTCTCTGTAATGGGGGACCCATTGCTCACGCCGAAGCGATTAAAACTTTTCTCACCTTGCATAGTCTCAATCCCAATGAATCGCGTCGCCTGAATGTGGGTTTTGCCGCTGGTCGTTTTCCTTTTTCCAATACACCTTATGGAATCGTACCGCGCACCCGAACGGAAGAAGTCGCTTGGCCGATCGTTAAGGGAAAGATCTTTAAAGAGGCTACAGAGATCTTTTTACGACTTTTAAAAAATGAAAATCTCTCCTCAGATGACATAGCCCCACAATTTCTTGTTCGAGCGGATTTTCGTTCTGAAGAACACTGGCGGAAAACTCAAGAAACGCACCGGCAAGAAACGGGCGCGGATCAACAGATCGATTCGATTCCACTTGCCGCTCGCTGGAAATTTGACAAAGTGGGAGTGATTCCTTTTGAGGCCCCTATGGATCTCTTAGATCTCACCATCGGCACTCACGACCCAGACACTCAAGAACTAGCCAATGAGATTTCGGCAACCGGCGTCTTTAATCTCAGCATTACACCCTCTGACGTCATCCAAAAGACGCATCAAAAAATGCAAGATCTTTATCAGAAGCAGGGACGCGCTTGGAGTCGTGATCTCATGCCACGAACGGTCTTGGTCTTTGTCAATGATGACGATGGGCTGACAGTAGAGGAACAAGAGGCGGCTGCTCAAGCGCAAGCGGTCAAAGCCGTTGAAAATTACTGGAAGGCCATGGGTAACACAATTGATCAAGAAAAGATCGATGCCGCCGTTGATAACTCTATTTATGGCTCACCCCAAACCGTGGCTCACAAGATACGCGAAAAGTACCATCCGGAAGATCGCCTGATGATTTGGTTTGATTTCAACAATCACAATAACGACGAAGTAAAATCTATGATGGAGACCTTTATGAAAAAGGTCGTTCCTTTAGTGAATCGTTAAAGACAGAGAGGTCTGTATGTCCAACAAATGGGTTCCCTTGGTTGAGTATCGTAGAAACAACGTCCCGGAGATCACCACTCATGGCGCCATTGCCTGGGTCTCCGGCAAGAAACTCATTTACTCTTACGGAGGAAATGTTCTTTGCTATGGACGCTCGATGATGAAGCCCCTGCAGTTGAAAGTCTTCACTAAAGAACTGGACAATGTTCTTTCTTGGGAGTCCAAAGCGGTCTCCATCGCCTCTCACAATGCCGAACCCATTCACATTAAAGCGGTCACCGACATTCTTAAGTCCTCTGAAATGGGACTTATGCAAACACCTTTATCTTTGCCCTTAATGCAGTTTGGAAAACAGCTTCGCCGGCCCCGTCGCTGGTATCATCCTTGTTCCGGCAAACACGCCGCTATCTTACGCGGTTGTCAAATCCGTGGCTGGTCCCGAGTGGGCTACACTTGGCCACACCACAATTTTCATCAAACCTATTTAGACATTGTCGCAGATCATCTTGGCCCTACTTGGAGCCCCGCAGTTACAGCAAAAGATGGCTGTGGTTTACCGACAATTTCTATGACTGTGAATGAACTGGCGACCCTCTTTGCAGCACTTGCCGTGGAAAAAGACGAAGATTGGATCTGGGACTCTTTTATAAAACATCCCGATATCATCGGCGGCTTTAATCGACTGGATTCTACAATTTTAAAATCATGCAATGGCCAAGTGATTGCCAAAGAAGGGGCTGATGGTCTTTTGGGACTTTCAATACTTCATCCGGACTATCCCGAGGGATTGGGCGTAGTGATTAAGATCGCTCACGGTTGGGACACGACCGCCACTTGGGTGGTGGCACGATGGGTTTTAGGCGTTTTAGGATTTGATCTGAGAAATCCCTACCGACTGGAACGACAAAAGCCCTTTATTGTGGAAGAGGTCATTCCTCCGGAATTGCGAGCCAATATGGAATCTATACGAAAATGGGACCCTTGGGATCCTGACGAGGATCGCTGGGATTTTGAGTTTGATCAATACGTAGATACAGAGCGACCTCCACAACACGGTCCGTTGATTTAAGGGGCAAAAATGAAACAAATTCTTAATTTTATTGATGGAAAACATCAGCCAAGTGTCACCGGCGAGCTGTTAGATAATTTTCATCCAGCAACTGGTAAAGTCTCCTCTAAGGTCGTCAACTCCCATCACGAAGATGTCGAGCTAGCTGTGCAAGCAGCAAAAAAAGCCTTTCCTCTTTGGTCAAAAATGTCCGCCAAAGATCGCGCTGAAATTTTAATTGAGATCGGAGAGCGCCTCAAAGCCCGCAGCCAAGAGTTTGCAGAATTGGAAAGTTATGACCAAGGAAAGCCTGTGCATTTAGCGATGGAAGTCGATCTTCCACGCGCCACTGCAAACTTCCAATTTTTTGCAAATTATGTTCTTCATCTTCAAGAGTCCAGCAGTCAGATCGACGGACGGGGAATCAATTACACTCTTCGTCGCCCCATAGGTGTGGCTGGGCTGATCTCTCCCTGGAATCTACCGCTTTATCTTTTAACCTGGAAAATCGCTCCAGCTCTCGCTGTTGGTAATACAGCCGTATGTAAGCCTTCTGAGCTGACTCCCATGACGGCCGATCTATTAACATCGGTCTTTCAAGAAGCCGGGCTGCCTGCTGGTGTGTGCAATATCGTCTACGGAGAGGGACACCGAGCGGGTGCGGCGCTTGTTCAACACCCGGATGTTCCTTTGATTTCTTTTACCGGCGGGACCCAAACAGCCGAATCCATTGTGAGAGACTCTGCCCCTTATTTTAAAAAGTTAAGTCTGGAGCTAGGTGGTAAAAATCCTAATATCATTTTTGCCGACTGTGATTTCGAAAAAACGGTCGCTACGACCATTAAATCGAGCTTTAACAATCAAGGCGAGATCTGCCTGTGTGGATCTCGAATTTTCGTACAAAATGAAATTTACGATACTTTTGTTCAAGAATTTGTCCAGCGTACCGAAGCGCTCGTGGTCGGAGACCCCACTCAAGCAAACACGTTCATGGGTCCCGTTGTCAGTGCTGATCATCGAAATAAAATATGGTCTTATATCGAAGGAGCTAAAAAGGATGGCTTAAAGATCCTCACAGGCGGAGTAGAATCACCCGTTGACTCCGATTCGCCATGGGGTCAGGGGTATTTTGTTAAACCAACCGTCATTGCGGCTCCTCACACTCAATGTGCTATTATGCAAGAAGAAGTCTTTGGCCCTGTTGTGACCATCACCCCCTTTCAAACAGAAGAAGAGGTCCTAACGATGGCCAATTCGACAAAATATGGTTTGTCGGCTTCGGTATGGACAGAAAACATCGATCGAGCTCATCGAATGGCCGCGCTTTTAGATGCCGGTACCGTATGGATCAACACTTGGATGTTAAGAGATCTGCGCGTACCTTTTGGCGGCATGAAGGCCTCCGGCATCGGCCGTGAGGGTGGTGAGCACTCGATTGATTTCTATACAGAAACAAAGAACGTCTGCATCAGCTACTCCATGCAGCCAGAGAAAGGATAAAAAATGGGAAAGATCATTGCAGGAATTTTAGCCCCTCATCCTCCTCATTTAGTTTATGCGGAAAACCCTCCTCAAAATGAACCCAAAGCCGAATGTGGATGGGAAACTTTAAGATGGGCCTATGAAAACTGTCGGGAAAAAATTCTCGAGCAAAAACCCGATGTCTTTCTCGTTCACTCTCCGCATTGGCAAACGGTGGTCGGCCACCATGTACTTGGACTCGAGCAGTTTTCAGGGCTTTCCGTCGATCCTATTTTTCCGCATCTTTTTCGCTACAAGTATGACTTAAAAGTAGATGTTGATCTTTCATTGGCTATTGCTGAAGAAGGAAAAAACATCGGACTAACGATGAAAGTGATGAGCAATCCCAAATTTCGGATTGATTACGGCAGCATCACCAGCTGCCATTTAATGAATCCCGCATGGGATATACCCATTGTCTGCATCTCTTCTAATAACTCTCCCTATTATTTTTCTAACGAAGTCGGCCAGCAAGAGATGTTCAAATTGGGAGAAGCCACTCGCAAGGCCATTGAAAAATCCGGAAAGCGCTGTGTTCTTCTCGCATCCAACTCTTTATCCCATCGTCACTTCACAACGGAATCGGAAATTCCCGAAGACATGAGCTATGAGCACATCTATCACCATGGCCAATATTTATGGGACATGCAGATGTTAGATCTTATGAAACAAGGAAAATCCCAACAGCTTTTAGATGTCCTTCCAGAATTTATGGATATGACCGTTGCCGAAGTCAAAGCGGGGGCTTTGGCTTGGATGCTCTCCGCCCTTGGCATGCCCGAATACCCTGCAAAGATCCATGGATACGGAACCGTAATTGGTACAGGGAATGCGGTGGTTGAATGGAATGCCGAACGAGCCGCTCAAGTTTAGTAAGAAAAGGATTTGATATGAAAAATTCAGTTATTGAAAAAGCATATATTGTTTCTGGGTTGCCACACATCTATCTGGCGCCGGAGAGATCTCCGGGCTGGAACTCTTTGAATCAAAGCTATCAAAAGATTCGTCAAGAGATCGAAACCATCAATCCCGACCTTATACTTTACTTTTCCACGCAATGGCTTTCCGTTTTAGGGTATATGTTTCAGGGAAATCCGCAGCCACAATGGCATCATGTCGATGCGAACTGGCATGAATTGGGTGATCTTCCTTATGCTTTTAAAGTCGATACGGTATTTCCAGAAATCTACTCCCAAGAGGTTTCCGAGCTCGGCCATAACACGCGTGTAGTGAACTACGAAGGCTTCCCGATCGATACCGGCACCATCGTTGCTCAAATGTTCCTCAACCCCGATAACAAATTTAAAGCCGCCATGGTTTCTTGCAATATGTATTCGGAAAAGGAAGAAAACCTAAGATTAGGGCAAGCAGCGGCCCGAGCTCTAGAGCGATACGGAAAAAAAGCTGTCGCTGTGGTTGTTTCTAACTTATCCAATCGTTTTGAGATTAAGGAAATCGATCCTGGGAAAGATCAAATTTCTTCAAACAAAGATGATGAATGGAATCGAAAAATCTTAGAGATGCTCGAAGAAGGGGATTTAGAAGATGTCTCTCAATGTGCGCGAGAATTTTCTAGGCAAGCCAATGCTGACATGGGCTTTCGAGGAATCTGGTGGCTCAACGGCTTGTGCGGGGAGAGCAATCATTTTTCTGGAGATGTTTACGATTATCAACCGGTCTGGGGAACTGGAGCCGCCTTAATTGGATTACAACCAACGGTTCCCATTCGCGCTCGGAGTCGAGTCGAGTGCGCCAATCAAGAAGAAGCTTCTCAAGCAGAAATGGTGCAAAGTCTGGCGACAAGAGAGGGCTCCACTTGGGCTGCACCAGAAAAAGCGATCCCAAACCACACCATGGATTCAGAATCTCCATCCGTTTCCGGTCCTTCCGTTCAAGGTCAAAAGATTGACAGCGCTCAGGCTCCTGAACCCGTCGGCGCCTACCCGCATGCTCGAAGAGAAGGGGAATGGCTGTTTCTTTCAGGCGTTGGTCCACGCAAAAGAAACAGCAAAGTGATTCCCGGAGTAGAACTCGATGATCAAGGAGAGATTCTCTCATATGACGTTGTCACTCAAACCAAAAGTGTTATTGAAAACGTTAAAACCATTTTAGAGTCTGCTGGATCGTCTTTAGAAAAGGTCGTCGATGTTCAAGTTTTTTTAACAAACATGAAAGCCGACTTTCCAGCATTTAATGCCGTTTATGCCGAAACATTTGCTGCCATCGGCGCAACGAGAACAACGGTGGAAGTCAATAGGCTGCCAACGCCCATTGCGGTGGAATTCAAAGTGATCGCTAAACTGTAAAAGGAAAAGCTAATGCTCACAGATCTTTCAGATTACGAATTTTTTGATATCACACCCATGATTTCCGAAAAGTTGGCGGTTTTCCCAGGGGACACCTCTTTTCAAAGAGAGGT
>JAGRAG010000447.1 GCA_020435025.1 Bdellovibrionales bacterium
GTTTTTCGGATTTAATGTTAAACTCTTAGACATCACAATGGGTTTAGCGCAGCCCGATGCGCGCAACTGCAACTGGATCACTCGACTAGCGGCAGTTAAAGTTTCTTGCGCATTTCCGCGGCCAGCAATAACCACTGTTTCATTTTCTTTTAATTCATCCGTAGATAAACTAAGGCTCGATTCGAGAGCTTTGATCGTTAGAGGAAATATCAATATTCCAATGAGAACAGCCAATTTCATGGTTACTACTATAGAGCCTTTTTCTCCATTCTCAAAGCAAAAGATTCNNTTTCCCGGTTAAATTTCCGGGAACCTTTTCTAATCAGAAGCCTTTTCTATGAAGCCAAAACAAAAAAATGTCGCTGAACCGTCGTCGGCACGATCGTCTTTTAGCTGAATCTCCACTCCCTTACAGTGGATAGATTCACAGTACTTAGGATCCAGACAGTTCATGGCACTGACCGAATAGAGCCTTGAATAAAACAGCACTCCTAAACATAAAAATGTCGCAAAGAAAATGGAAAGTCTTAAAGGGTTCATCATAACTCTTCACTCAGCAGCTCATTGTCGTCAGGTCAACTTCAATGCGCTTCCATATAGGAAATCAAATCTTCAATCGAACAAGGGACACAGCCCACTTTTCCGACCACCACACCTGCGGCATAGTTGGCAAAAACACAAGCTTCTTTGAGATCACACCCACTGAACCAGGCCATCCCTAAAGCAGCAAGAACCGTATCACCAGCACCCGTCACATCAAAAACCTGTTGAGCGTATGTCGGAAGCAAAACCCCTTCCCCAGTTGGGTGAAACAAGCTCATTCCTAGTTTACCGCGCGTCATAATCAAATTTGGCGTTTCCAGTTCTTTCATTAAAACTCGAGCGACTTCTTTGTAGCTATTGGGGTGCTCTCTCAGGTCTCCAAAATCAAGGCCCGACAAGAGAAAGGCTTCATCTTTATTCGGCTTAAAAAGATCGGCCCCACGATAGAACTTTAAAGGAGTGGTTCTATGAGGGTCTACTAATACTTTCTTGTTCTGAGCGTGGCTCATAGAAATAATTTTTTGCGTTAATGATTCCGTTAAAACGCCCTTTCCATAATCCTCAACAATCACTCCATCCACATGCTGGAGGGCTGTCTCCACGTGATCTAATAGGGCAGATTCTATCGACTCTGTTAAATACTTCCGTTCTTCGTAATCCACGCGGACAATGTGATGATGCTCGGCCATAACTCGTAATTTACGAGTGGTGGGACGGTCTTCGTCAATCACCAAAGAGTTCGTTCTTACACCCTGTTTTTGCAGAAGTTCTTTGAGGCGAATCCCCGCATCATCCTTACCAATCACACTGGCAAAATGAGGAAGGCCCCCGAGACTGACAATATTTTGGGCCACATTCCCCGCAAGCCCCACACGGTAGTCTTCTGATTGAACATCCACGACGGGCACCGGAGCCTCAGGACTGATGCGCTTCACCTCTCCCAATACATATTCGTCAAGTCCCACATCACCAACGACCAAAATCTTTCGTCCCATAAATGAAGGGAGTTTGGCCTTTAAAGACTCTTGAACTTTTTTAAGTGACGCTTTGTCCAGCTCGGCATTGTGATTCATAATATGGAACTATCATAAGGCCTCCGGAGTTTCACCTTCCAATGCTTACTCGCCGCATCAAAGCTTTGCTGTGCCTCAATTTTTCTTAAATTTTGAGCAGCAAGTGTTTGATGCATTATGAGTCTTTGTATGACAATATAGAGTTGCCAATATTATAAGGAGGCCGACTTGTTTAAGCACTTCAAGCCGTGGTTGTATTTTCCCGTTCAAATGTCACATAAATTGGGGCCTCTATTTTTAAAGATTTATAGCAGGTTTCGTCCTTACCAAACTCTCACTTGGCGACCTTTTGTGTGGAATGGGATCGAGTTCAATAACCCTCTTGGAACCGCAGGTGGTCTGGATAAAAATGCCGACGACATTCATTCTTGGTGGACGATGGGGCCAGGCTTCCTCGAAATTGGCACCATCACTCCCATATCTCAAGAGCCGAATCCCGGAGAAATATTAGCACGAGACAACAACACACAGGCCCTATGGAATAAAATGGGCTTTCCAAACGAGGGAGTGGATCAGGCGATTCAGAAATTGAAGACACTTTATCAACCTCATTTCACGCCCATCTTCGCAAATATTGGTAAAAATCGAACCACTCCAAATGAAAAAGCTCAGGACGATTACATCACCTGCGTTCACAAGCTCACTCCTTATGTAGATGTTTTTGTGGTCAACATCAGTAGCCCCAATACTTCAGGTCTTCGTGATCTCCTCTTGCCTGACAACTTAAAGAATTTTCTTGCTCCGATTGTACAAGCCAACGAGGAAGCCTCCAACAGTTACAACAAAGACAACGATGTGGAAGATAAAGGCCCGACGCCCATTCTCCTAAAGGTCAGTCCAGATGTCGACACGGAACAATTAAAATCCATCATAGAAATTTCTTGCGAACTAGGTATTGACGGTTGGATCTTGACCAACACCACCTTAGAGAGAAAAGGGGTCTCCTTTCCCAGTGAAGGTGGTGTTTCCGGCGTCCCTTTAGCGGAGCGTTCCAAAGAGGTGTTAAAGCAAGCCGTTGCAATTTTAGGAGAGCGGCGAAAAAACAAATTGCTCGTTTCGACAGGGGGAGTGATGACACCTGAAGATGTTTTTGAGAGATTGGAAATGGGAGCAGACTTAGTTCAAACCTATTCGGCTCTTGTCTTTAATGGCCCTTTCTTTTTTAGAGAGGTCGCCGACAAAGCCAATGCTTTCGGATTAGGTTAAATACTTTATAATTTTTGAGGGTGATCACTTGATAAAGAAAAAACGGCCCAGATGGATCCCAGTGGTGGCAGCAATGATTCGCAAAGAGAATCAAGTGCTTTTAGGGCAACGACCGGAGTCCGGTTCTCTGGCAGGAGCCTGGGAGTTCCCAGGGGGTAAAATTGAAATCGGAGAAAGCCCTGAGGAAGCCTTACACCGCGAGCTTAACGAGGAGTTGGGAATTAATGCCGAGATCGGATCTCTTAAGTTTTCCATCACCCACCAATATGGGGATGTCGGAATCTTATTGCTCTTTTTTGAAGTTCACTATTGGAAAGGAGAACCAAAAACTAAACATCATAACGAGATCAAGTGGGTTCCTATTAGTAGCTTGGATGACATTCACCTTCCCGAAGCCAATAAGAAGGCTTTGGATCAAATCAAAGCGGCCCTCAGATAGATGTCACGAATTGCCTTTTTAACAGAAAGCACTCCACAAGATCAAAATTATATCTCTCAAACAACTTATGAATTGATTCGCTCGTTGAAGAGCAACCAACATACTGTTCAAGTTTTCGCTCCCTTTCATAGTACGGACCAATTCAATTATGACGAACCTTTCGAGATGTCTTTCCCTACAAAAGGGTGGAAACTATGGGAACTTCCCTTTTTGATTCCAGCCTTGCACAAATTTCGACCTGATATCTTACACGTCATTCAACCCCATCAAGATCGGTTTCAGAGCTTTTTTCACTTATTTAAAATTCTCCCCACCCTGAAGCCTTTGATGAACAACATTCCTATCGTCGTGTCTCTTTTTAACTGGG
>JAGRAG010000448.1 GCA_020435025.1 Bdellovibrionales bacterium
ATGATAGAATTTAGTTTAAAAAGTATAAAGCTGAATTTGAGTACCAATTCCCTCGACGCCTCTTTGTGAGATTAGAGGGAAGACTTGGACTCGGATACGACTCTCTTGATCATAAAGCGTCTCTTCAGAACCCGGAGCTCCACCTTCTTCTTCGGGATATCCCGGTTGCTGAAGAATCTGCTGTTCACTCTCGTAGTCATTAGGCACCCCATAGACAACGTAAGCCCCCAAAGCAATGCCAAGATACAATCCCAAAGAGGCTCCTCTGGCAACCCGATTGAGGTTCTCTCCCGGCTGATCTGTAAACGCTAAACTGGCAAACCCGACCAGAGTTCCAGCTAGCACACCGTAGGTGCAACTTAAAATAAACTCTTTACCAGCTAATGATTGTTGCGCTTCGGCCTTTGGTGGCACAAATGCAATTAAGAAAGTCAGTAAACAGGCGAAAATGAGAGAGGACTTTTTGCACATACTATCAGTGTTCCACACTCAATTTTCCTGTCAACCGATTAGGTCTAGGAATCCGTTCTCAAACCATTCAACAGTCCAGTTAGGATCAACAAGAACTAGGTCGAGGCCTATCAGATTCTCGTTCCTTGCTAATTCGTCCGTCCAAGCCCGATTGATTCTTTGCACTTGATGTTCGGAGATCGCCTGCAACGCCCAGTTCTCATCCGATATCGACTTCACTTCAATCCATCGTTCTCGACCACTCGGCCACTCCACCCATAAATCTATTTCGGCATATGCTGTTTTATAGTGATGTTTAATAATTCTTCCACCACGGCGAAGAAAGAAGGAGGCGGCAACTGCTTCCGAAAGCAAGCCTCTCTTTCCAATAATTCGAGACTGTTTAAAAAGTGGAGAGAAACTCTCGAACTCCTGCAAACGTGGGTCGATGTACGGGCGTCGGCCCATGTTTGGCGATCGCCTCTTTATGAGCGGCTGTGCAATAGCCTTTGTGCTTTTCAAATCCATACTCCGGATAATTCTGAGACATTTCTGTCAACAACCGATCTCGAGTCACCTTTGCCACAATGGACGCAGCAGCGACCGGTTCTGCACGCAGATCCCCCTTTATCAAGGGAATCTGCTTTTCCAAAGAAACTTGCGGAATCTTTTGATGACCATCCACTAAAACCAACGTTCTTTCCCATTCTGAAGAAGACAGCTTGAGTTCCGCAATAGCGCGACTCATAGCTAAAAGCGATGCTTGTAGAATATTTATCGCAGTGATCTCCTCTACTGTAGCAAAGCCTATTCCGACACGATGATCCCGCTGAATCTGTTCTGCGAGATCTTCTCTCCGGCGAGCGGACAAAGCTTTCGAATCTGTATATTCTTTAAAAGATTTTTTTTCGTCGATAATGACGGCAGATGCATATACGGGACCAGCTAAACAGCCACGCCCCACTTCATCAACACCTACGACAACAAAGTCCTGTGACTTTTCCTGCCAATCGTAAGGCTCAAATGATTTTTTTTTACTCGGCGCTGGCCGCTGCATTCTTTTTGGACTTCTCTTGAGTAACTAAGTCTGACTCTAAACGAGCCGCACGCCCACGAAGACCTCTAAGATAAAAAAGACGGCTGCGTCTAACTTTACCTCGTGAATACAATTTGATTTCATCAATCATAGGACTGGCAAAAGGGAATGTTCTTTCCACACCGACTTCACCTGACATCTTACGAACTGTAAAAGATTTAGTGGCTCCTGATCCCTGAATTTTGATCACGACACCTTTAAACAACTGAATGCGGGTTTTTTCGCCCTCTTTGATTTTTACATAAACACCTAAAGTGTCTCCGGCTTTAAACTGAGGCCATTTATTGCTGTCATATTGAGTTGTTACACGGCTAACCAGATCGTTTCTCATCACTTTTCTCCAACCAAACTTTTGCGTCTTAAAATGCGAACGGTAGATCTACCACGTCCCGCGCAGGCGGTCAAGGCAGATACTTACAGCAGATCGCACAGAAAGATGACGATAATGATCCGCCGCTGCCCCAGCAATGGGCTCTAAGATATAATCACATTGTTCAATAATTTCAGTAGCTAAGCCACAGCCCGTTCCAAATAAAAGCAACACCTTCTCACCAGGGTCCTCTTCCAATCGCGATCTCAACTGCCGAAATGTGATCGGAGGGGCTTGTTCAAGATCCCGTGCGGCCGTTGCCACCACAAGAGGCCGTTTGGTAAAAAGAGCCAAAGCCTCTTTCAGGTTCTCTGCAAGCACCACATTATTTAGTGCTGTACGACGTTTTGGATTGAAAGTCGCCCCTCGCCCCACACGCCAGTGATCCAAGAGTCGAGCCACAAACATGAGTTGTTCCTGCAATCTATGAATAATGACATACTTCTCTACGCCGTAAGATCGACTCACACGTGCAATATCATGGACATCAAAATTAGTGATATTTGTAGCAACTATTTTTCCAGCACGATCCTCAACCGGATAGTGGACTAAGGCAACAGACAAAGGAGAACACTCCTGTTGGATTCCATAATTTACCGGTGTCTCACTCACCTAAACTCTCCCTTATCTTCTGGATCTCGCCTCTACTAAGACCACTCACGGCCAACTCGTCTGAGCTTTGTTTCTCTGCCCACCCGAGCGCCGCTCGAATGGCTTCCTGTCGTTTATGGTCTTCGATCAAATCGGGGCGAAGCAGGGCCGTTCTTAACAAAGAAATCTGCTTTCGCCAATCTTCAATTTTTTTGTGATCTCCAGACAGCAACACTTCGGGAACAGATTGCTCTCTCCACAGTCTGGGACGCGTGTATTGAGGAGCCTCCAACAAGCCTTGATAGAAGCTCTCATTGTGAGGAGACTCCGCATTCCCCAAAACTCCAGGTACAAAGCGAGCCAAGGAATCAATTAGAATCATTGCTGGAAGCTCACCACCACTCAGTACATAATCTCCTATCGAAATTTCGCAATTCACAACCTCTTGAATCCAACGAAAGTCAATTCCCGCGTAACGACCACACACCAAGGTAAAATAAATTTTCCCGTCACTTTGGCGCCCACCTGAATTCTCACCTTTTGAGCTTAAAGAACTTTCTAAAAAGCTCCCTCTTTGCACCGTCTTTCTCGCCCAATCGTCATTCCAAACGTGCCCTTGCGGGGAAAGGTAAATCACCTCACCTAGTACCTGACGAGATCGCAAATCCTCCACTGCTAACATCAAAGGCTCTCCCATCATGACCATTCCATCACCTCCCCCAAAAGGGCGATCATCAACTGATTGATGGAAATCCTCAGTGTAGGCTCTCGGATTGATGGTTTCCAAAGTGATTTTTTCAGCCTGAATCGCCTTTCCCACAACTCCCAAATCCAACGAGGAGTGAAAAAAATCTGGAAAAATAGTGATCACATTAAAATGAATCAAAACTCAATCAATCCTTCAGGAAGTTCCATCTCGATCCTTTTCAAATCATGATCAATTTTTTTAGTAAAAGCCTCGACAAAAGGAACTTCAAAGACCCCTTTTTCCGTTTCAACCACCAAAAGATCTTGAGAGCCGTTACTGGAAAAATCGATGACTTTCCCAATGAACCCATGATTTTCTAAAAAAATCGAGAAGTCTAAGACCTCATTTAAATAAAAGTCATCTTCGGATTCCGCCTTAAGTAGAGAACCTGGTATCTGCAACAACGCTCCTTTAAGAGCCTCTGATGCATTACGATCGCTCACTCCATCAAGCAGGGCGACAATTCCGGATTTATAAGGCCGATACCGAATTATTCTATATTCTAAAATTTTCTTTGGACTCTCTTCAGGATGATAAAACTGCAAACTCATCCCCTTTTTTAACCACGACCACTCTTTAGCAAAAAAGAGCAGGTACACCTCACCTTTTAACCCATGAGGATCTTTGATTTTACCTACATCTAAAACTTCGTGTGGCTCTACTCTCTTTTTGCGATTGCGTGTCATGAGGGAGTTATATTCATAAGGACTAAGATCTGTCCAACACTCCTGCAATTATTCCATAGGAAACTGTTAATCAGCCCTTAACATACAAAAAAAGCCAAAGGACTCCCTTTAGCTTTTTAAACTATTTCCATTTACTTAAAAT
Source organism: Bdellovibrionales bacterium (assembly GCA_020435025.1). Taxonomy (GTDB): domain Bacteria; phylum Bdellovibrionota; class Bdellovibrionia; order Bdellovibrionales; family UBA1609; genus JAGRAG01. Next base: position 4,084 of record JAGRAG010000448.1, read on the forward strand.
ATTCTATTTATTCTACAATCTCAAGAACACTGCGTTTGTTGAGCTTTGTACTTGCAGCATTGAGAATAGTGCGCATGGAACGAGCCGTTCGCCCCTGCTTACCAATGACCTTACCGAGATCATCCTTAGCTACTTTCAATTCTACGACGGTCGTTTGCTCACCGACCACTTCGTTCACTTCAACCTCTGCAGGAGAATCCACGAGAGACTTCGCCATAAATTCAACTAGATCACGTAGGTTTGATGGATCCATTAGGTCCCCTTTTACTTTAAATTTCTTTCAACGTTTCAATCTCAAAATGAGTCGCAACTTAAAACTATCTTAACAATATCACCGCTTCGACACTGTCTAAAAATAGTTTAACGTCATTGGCAAAATAAACAAAAAAAATTCTACCAAAGTCCGCCTGTTTTTAATGGGCTTGGGCTTTTTTGATCAAGCTTTGAACCCGCTTTGTTGGCTGTGCCCCTTTGGCGATCCAAGCATTAATTTTCTCTAAATCCAGCTTAAGACCCGTTTCTTGCCCTCTAGCAAAGGGATTGTAATGTCCAACGACTTCAATATAACGGCCAGTTGCTGCACTTCTTTGGTCGGCAACAGTCACACGGTATGTGGGAGCATGCTTTTGACCACCTCTTGCCAATCTGATTACTACCATTTTTTCTCCTTAATAAATCACTTCACTTTAAACCATTCGCATAATTTTAGGTTCGTCAGTGGCTGAAAAACGACCATTTCTACCTGATTACTAGTGGTTTCGCAAGGATAATTCATAGCGTTTTAAAATGGCATTCCAAAGCCACCGCCACCTCGACGCCCCATACCCATCTTCATCATCTGAGTCATCATCTTCTTGGATTGTTCAAATTGCTTGATGAATCGATTGACATCGGCAGCTGTGGTTCCGCTGCCTTCAGCTATACGCAACCTACGAGAACCATTTAAAATTTTATAATTTTGCCGCTCCTTTAAGGTCATCGAGCTGATGATCGCTTCAATCTTTTTCATCTCATCATCTGGAGGAGACATCCCTTTGAGTTGTTTGGATAACTGTCCCATACCAGGTAACATTTTCAAAATGGATTCTAAACCACCCATTTTCTTCATCATTTTAATCTGTTTTAAAAAATCTTCGATGGTGAACTCATTTCGCGCCATCTTACGGGCCGATTCTTTAGCCTCTTTTTCAGATATAAAGTCCTGAGCCCTTTCCACCAAGCCAACAACATCACCCATATCCAAAATACGGGAAGCCAGACGATCTGGGTGAAAGACCTCAAGAGCCCCTACTTTTTCGCCAACCCCTAAAAACTTAATGGGAATCCCTGTGGATTCACGAATACTGAGGGCCGCTCCTCCCCGAGCATCTCCATCGACTTTCGTTAAAACTAAACCCGTCAACCCCAATCGCTGATGAAAGCCCTCGGCAACATTGACGGACTGTTGTCCTAGCATTGCATCAGCGACTAATAAAACCTCACCCGGAGTCCAGATCTCTTTAAGGCGCCCTAACTCTCCCATAAGATCTTCATCAATTTGTAATCGCCCGGCCGTATCGACGATCAGGACTTCGATCAGCTCTTCAGCAGCCCATCTCTTTGCCGCTTGCAGAATCTCTTCTGGTTTTTGGTCCCCTGAAGAAGGAAAAACCGGTACATCGTTGGTTCTTCCTAAGGTTTTTAACTGATCAATCGCCGCCGGCCTATAGACATCTGCAGGAACCAATCCAGGCTTTTTCTTATACTGCTTGCGAATATGGAGAGCGAGCTTAGCACTCGATGTGGTCTTACCCGCTCCTTGCAAGCCCACCATAAAGATCACGGCTGGTTCCCCCGGCTTGCCTTTGACTGTCAGCGGAATAGGGTCTTTACCTAATAACTCGATGAGCTCGTCATTGACGATCTTCGTAAATTGTTGACCCGCAGAAATGCTTTTTAAAACATCTTGACCCAAGGCCTTAGCCTTCACACGCTCGATAAAAACTTTAACAACTTTGAAGTTAACATCGGCCTCTAAAAGAGCCAGACGGATTTCTTTTATAGTGTCAGCAATATTTTCTTCGGTGATACGGCCTTGACCACGCAGCTTTTGAATACTTGCAAGTACTTTATCAGAGAGCTGATTGAACATGAAAACCCCTTATTGACATTTAAAGAACTCTTCTTGGTAACTAACTCCTTCAATTTTGTCAAAGAAAGTCCTCGAATTGGGC
>JAGRAG010000449.1 GCA_020435025.1 Bdellovibrionales bacterium
TTGTCGAAGAGCTAAAAAAAGCTGGGGCCCATATAATGAACCGCTGCAATTTAACTATTATTTTGGCACACTCAAAGTATTCTGATCTGCCTCAGTTTTTTAAAGATAACGAGGTCGAAATCATCTCTTCTATGCCTCATTATTCCGAATCGATGACGGACCGTCAGCGAGGAAGTGGAGTGTTTGCTAAATCCATTAAGGCTCTACAGATGCTCAATGAGGTGGGGTATGGAAAGAAAGAAACGGGGTTAAAGTTAAACTTGGTTTACAATCCGGCAGGTTGTTTTCTGCCGGACAATCAGTGTTCTTTAGAGGCTGAATTTAAAAAGAGGTTACAGGCTGATTTTGGAATCGAATTCAACCAGCTTTTTTGTATAACCAACATGCCCATCAGTCGGTATCTAGAGTATTTAATCGAATCGGGCAATTACGAATACTATATGACCACTCTGGTAAACTCTTTTAATCCAGAGGCCGCAAAGGGAGTGATGTGTCGAAATACGCTATCGATTGGCTGGGACGGAACGATTTACGATTGCGATTTCAATCAAATGCTCGACCTTCCTGTTGAGGCTCGTGCTCCTCAAAGCATCCATGAATTTGATTTAACTCGATTGCAAAATAGATCTATTGTTTTAGGGCAGCACTGTTTTGGGTGTACTGCCGGTGCTGGATCAAGCTGTGGGGGAGAGACGGCCTAAAACAAAACGGAGCTGTCGGAGAAATTCTATTCGGCGGAAGTAAAATAAATCTCGTATCTTCCGTCGACTTCTAGATCGCCTCCATAAAATATGCTTTGTTCATCTTGAGACACTGAAAAGGTAAGAACATTGCCACCAGCAACAACAGTCCGTGAAATTTTTTTCATATTGTTACCATCAAAGTCAATGGAGTAGAGCTCATAGGGATCTCCGGGATTAGCTTTCATCATGAAAATAACCTTGCTTGTAAGAACTGAAAAATTTGTAACATCATTTGTTGGACTCAGCTTCAATGGAGTTCCTGTGCCATCCGTATTAGTAACGTACAGGTCATAAGTCGAAGGTGCGTTAGACTTGAAAATAATTTTGGACTCGTCTGGACTTAGTTGAAAATCGGGTCGGACATCTTCTACCAATGAAAGAACAGTGACCACTCCCGTAGCGATATCAACTTTGTAAAGTTGAATGCCTGTTACTGAAGGTAGACGTGCCGTAAAATAAATCGTAGATTCGTCTGATGATAATTTTAATTTACTAAACAATGTACTTGCTGAGGGATAACTTGGAGTTATCATTGTGCTTCCTTGCGCGCTAGTTGACGACATGTAAATGGCTTTGGTTGAAGCACTAGAATTGCTAGCCGGATAAAAGACTTGGCTGCCGTCGCTCAGGCCAACAAAGTCATTACAAAAAGTACTTTCAAAATTTATATTGGTTGAAAGGAGGTTAACTGATCCTGCAGTTTCAGCAAGACCTCCATAGAGCTTGCAACTTCCAGATGGCAAACTACCATAGACGATGTTTCCAGAACTCCCGATTTCTTGTGGCATTAAGAAAGTCCAGGCACCAGTTCCATTATTGCTGATTTGGCTAATACCCGCTGGCGCAGTCAGACTTTGCGTGTGGACGTGTTTTTCAGAGGCACTAAACTGAGTCCCTGAAAACATAATTGTAGTATCATCAGCCAGAAAACGAGCTTCAGTGATTCCGGGAAAGTCTGCAGCCAATGTATCGCTAACTATACTAAGACTACTGGTTACTCCAAAAGTAACAGTGAAGAGCTCACTTTTGAAAGTTCCATCATTATTTCCTACTACGGCCATTTTGTTTAGGGTCGGCGAATAGTCCATAAAATTGAGTGTACCAGATGTTAGGTTTGTAAGATTAATTGGGGATCCTCCATTTAGGTCGACAGAAAATACGTCATTGACGTTATCGATAACTTGATCGGCTATATAAAAAAGGCCTTGGCAATCGGGTGTCAGTTGAGCATTATAAACATTGCCGCCTGTAACTAATGGGCTATTTATCTTCCGTAAGTTGTCCCCATTAAAATCAGATTCAAATAGCTCTACAACTCCAACCGTTTCGAGTTCTCCCATAAAATATATTTTTTTTGTGTTAGAGCAAATAATAGGTAAAGAGTAGTTTTGCAGTCCAGATGGGTTTAGCGGAGTTAGATGGATAGACCCTCCTTCTACGGGTACCGTTACGTAGAACTCCTCGCCAATACTATCAGTAACTTTAACCTCTAAATCAGAATGGCTCCAGCCGACTTGGAGTCTTCCGTTTAAATCGATAGTAGCAGCTCCAGATAGAACTTGATAGTTGTACGGAGGGAGGCCACCGCTAATGTTTAGATCTATAGAAGATCCCATTTTTAAACTAGTAAAGCTGTTATTGATGATTAAAGGACTTGTACTTTGGTTGCCTGAAATGCCTAAAATATCCGTGTTTAGACGACATCCTGATAACAGGAGAAGGACGGTGTTTAGTAATGAGACAATTAAATAAACGTTCCGCTTCATAGTATGAAGCATATCGGTTGAACGTAGAGTTTAGTTGAGGATGGGGTAAAAAAGTATTCGACTTCTGTCTTAGCGTAAAGAGGGAGCAAGCTTTAAAAAAAATGAAAAAGTAATTAAAAGTAATTTTTTTTAAAAATATTTTTTCATCCATTTTTTTTTATTTGACAAAATTAATTTCAAGAACAAGCTAATTAAACAAATTTTTCAATTTTTAGAAAGAAAATGAAGAGTCAATTGAGAGAATTTTGCCCAATAATCAAATTGGAGTTTTCATGTTGCGAGCACATGATATCAATTTTTTCCTCAAAAACAAAATTGACGGGCTTGAATATTTAATATCTATTCCAATCCTTTCAGAGCTTCCCAAAGTTACCAATGAAAATCGTTGTGACGCTAAAAAATTTCTTCAAAATTGTCGGTTGATTTCCCAATTTCCTGAAGGAGTCAAACTTGAACCAAAATTGATTGGAGGAATGAATGATCCAAATAACAATAATTATGATGAGAAAAAAGCCAATCAAAAGCCGAATATTAATAATAATGATACTTTGATTCATTTCGATTTTACTAAAAATGGTAAAATATTTTAGAAATTTTTTCTCAATTTTAAAAACTCATTTTGTTATGTTTTAAATCCCGAAATTGTATTGAAAATAATTTTCTTCACATAAAAGAAAAAAATAGAGAATTAGTTCCTGTGACGAAAGA
>JAGRAG010000450.1 GCA_020435025.1 Bdellovibrionales bacterium
ATACCCAATTTGGGTCATTAGTTTGTTCAACAATAAAGAGGGGGGGCCTCTTTATAATTTATAAAGGGGGAATCGGGGTGTCTTTAGGATCCAAGTTCATCACAGTTGTTGCTACCGCTTCATTATTAACCGCATGCGGAGTTCAAGACCCTGGCAAGGGCTCAACTGAAGTTCAGAAGTCAGAAGAGAGTTCTTTTTTTAGTGAAAGACCTGCTCAGCCCAGCGGCTCTATTGTGACGATTTTGCGGCTCCAACAGCCGGCCTTGCTTAATAGTGCGAAAATTGAAAAGGGTAAGGTGGAACTCAACCCGGATGCTGTCACTGCTGTGGAAGAAGAACAAAAGGCGGTGATCGATCAACTTAAACAAATAGCTCCCGAGTCCAAAGTTTTGTTTAAATATCGTTTGAGTTTGAATGCTTTAGGCGTAGTGCTTCCAGCTTCTGCTGCGGAAGCCGTTGGCGAGCTTGAGTATGTTAAAGAGATCTATGAAGACCAACCTTTTGAACGTCCTGAGCCTGTTGACTTGGTTATTCCACCGATGACGAATGCCGGTCTTCAAAAGAAAAATTCTACGACATTTATTGGTGCTCATACCGTTCGTCAGACATTAAAATCCAAAGACCTCGCCATTGATGGAACAGGTGTAAAAGTCGGCATTATAGATACCGGAATTGACTACACTCATATTATGTTAGGTGGTTCAGGAAATCCCGAGGACTATAAATCAATTGATGGATCTAAGGCCTCCGCTTTGTTTCCTAACAAGAAAGTTGTCGGCGGAATAGATCTTGCCGGATCTAAATTCAATACTGGGGCGACCGATCCTGAGGCTCGTATTCCAACACCTGATGAAAATCCGATAGATGTAGCTGGTCATGGAACGCATGTTGCTGGGACAGTGGCAGGAATCGGTGATGGGACGAATACTTATGATGGCGTTGCTCCAGGAGCCGACTTGTATGCAATTAAAGTTTTTGGAGATACAGGGTCTACAAGTGACACTGTGGTGATCGCTGCATTGGAATGGGCGTTGGATCCCAATCAAGATCTAGATCTATCTGACAAATTAGATGTGGTGAATCTTTCTTTGGGAAGTGGATTTGGTAAGCCGCATGAAATGTATTCGGTCGCTATTGATAATTTTGTGAAAAGCGGAAGTGTTGTCGTTGCCTCTGCGGGAAATTCAGGCAATGTAGATAATATAGTTGGCTCTCCAAGTACTTCTTCGGAAGCACTTTCCGTTGCCGCCTCTATAGACTATATGGATCACAATTGGCAGTTTGATGCGGTAGAAATTGATTCACCGGAAAAGGGATTGCTCATTGAGCAGCTCTACGAAGGAGATATATCGACCCCTTCGAGTAAGTTTGCAGGACTTAAAGCGGAACTGGTTCCTGCCGGTTTAGGAGATAAGCCCTTAGATCCACAGGTGGCTGCAAAAGTGAAAGGAAAAGTGGCCTTGATGGATCGTGGGAAGGTGACTTTTGTTGATAAATTGAAGGTCGCTGAAGCCGCAGGTGCTGTGGGCGTCGTTATGGTCAATCATGAAGAGGGTGATCCAATTCTAATGGGGGGGGAAGTAGAAAAACCTTATGCATTTCCTGCGATCATGATCACAAAGGCGTTAGGCGACAGTCTTAAAAAAGAAATCGAGTCAGGAGCTGTTGTAAAAGTTCAATTCGCTTCGGACAAAAAGATTGAGAAAAAAGAATTGATCGATACAATTACCGGTTTCTCATCTAAGGGACCGCGTTCATTGGATTCTTTAATAAAACCCGAGATCACGGCCCCGGGTGCGCAAATCACTTCTGCTGCCGTAGGAAAGGGTACGGAATCCGTAAGAATGGGTGGAACCTCCATGTCTGGTCCACATATCGCAGGGGCCATGGCGCTTTTAAAACAATATCATCCAAGCCTAACTCCAAAAGAGTTGAAGTCTCTTTTGATGACGACGGCAAAGGTGATTGTTGATGACAAAGGGGAGCGTTATCCTGTTTCTCGTCAAGGATCCGGGCGGGCCCAGCTTTTTAAAGCGGCTACATCTCCTGTCGTTGTCAGTGACCCAGCTCTTTCATTGGGAGAGGTGGTTGTTGATCAGCATAAGGTGATTCAAAAAGTAATTNNAATTGAAGTAAAAAGTTTGGTTTCAACAGATATGGAAATGAGCTTTTCTGCCGACCTGGTGCCTGGTTTAAATTTAATGCCGACTCAAAAGGTGGTGTTGCCCGCGCAAAAAAGTGTTCGTGTTGCGTTACGTTTTATGATTTCGTCTAATCCTGATGCAAAGTCTCCCTATTCGGAGCTGGATGGATTCGTGAAGATTCATCTCGGGTCGACAGAAGTAGGGCATATGCCAGTCCTCGCGGTAGTGAACCAGATTTCGAGAATAAAGTCGGAAGGCCTCGTGGTTTTGGCAACATCGGAAGCTGATGCGAATCAGTCTTTAGTGGATTTGAAGCTGAAAAATGACTCTAAAAACAGCGGAGCCGCATTGATTTTTAATCAGTTAGGAGAAGATGATCGAAAGAATTTGTGGAAGAGTACTCAAGCTCATTTAAGTAATACTTGTGACTTGGAAAGTGCCGGTTATAGGATCATTACAAAAAATGGTGAGCCTTACCTACAGGTCGGATTAAAGCTTTACAATCCGGTCACTCAATGGCAGCACTGCGAGGTTTCATTACAAATCGATTCTGATTTGAATGGAGAAGCCGAGCAAGAGTTAGTCGGGCTATCACTGCAAAATATTGCGGGCCTCACGGGAACTGATTACAAAAGTGTGCTTTTAGATGCCTCAAAGGTAAGGGAGCTGAGAGCGGACTTTGATAAAAAGCGTGAGGAAGGTAAAGCAGTAGGACTCTCTTTTGTTCCAGCTATCCAGGGAGCATGGGGATATTACGCTTACAATCACTCATCAGTTGCAATTTTGGAGGCCGCAGTTTCAAGTTTGGCTCGTTCGGAAAGTGGTGAGCTCGCGGTGAAGCTGGCTGTGCTTTCTGCTGAAGGCGGTAATGTGGAAACAGATGATTTTTTAACGGGTCACGAAAAGCAGTGGGTTAAAATCCAGATGGATCCAGCGTCTCAGGCCTATATGGATATGCCGGAATCTGTCGAGGTGGGAGCTCATTCATCTCTATCTGTTCCCATGACAAAGGGGGAGGGACAGGAAGCGCTAATGGTGCTCTATCCACAGAATCGTACCGTGCGAAGTCATACTTTGACGGACAGTCAGTCCGAACTATTGACTCCTAAGTACTTTTTTAAACCATAAAAAATCAAAGATAAGATTAAATCTAAAAAAGGCCGTCTCTGACGGCCATTTTTTTTTGAAAACTACACGGAGAGCAGTTTTTGCACATAGGGTCGCAAGCCTTTAAAGAAAAACTCAATGGCAATCATCATGATGATTAAGCCCATAAAGCGAAAAAATACCTTGTTCCCGTTTTTACCTATGGCACTGAGTATCTTTTTAGATCCCAGTAGCAACAAATAAGTGGACAGGCCCACACAAAAAATAGCTACTAAAAATAAAAATTTATGAAGATTGGTCTCTGTTTCATGAGCTAGGACCGTAGAAACAGTAAGGGCTCCTGGTCCACAAATAGAAGGAATGGCTAAGGGAGAGATTGTAACGTCGTCGATGTCTACATCATCTGAAATCGACTTGGTTCGCGCTTCTTTACCCTGGAGCATGTCGTAACCGACCATAAAAAAGAGGACCCCACCAACAATACGTAACCCATCTAAAGAGATATTAAAAAAATTAAAAATCAGACGACCACTCAACGCAAAACCAATCATGATCAGCATGGCAACAATGACGGCTTTCCGAGCCACTTGGCGAGACTGCTTAGATGTCATATGGGAGGTGGAGCTTA
>JAGRAG010000451.1 GCA_020435025.1 Bdellovibrionales bacterium
CCATCTCAACCATAAGTTTTTTAGTAGCATTTTTAATTCGAAGGCTTCTTTGCCATCCGTTATAAGAGCGGTTTCGCACACCTTGCCCCAAAGCGTGAAGTCCGTTTCTCGAAGCAATAAAAAACCCTTTCACTCTTGCACCGGAGGCTCTCCTCACATCAGCAAGATTAGAAATAAAAATTTCCTTCCTTTGACGGCTTCTTAACCAGAAAGCCGCTAGTCTAGATGCCATTCGTTCAGACCAAGGTTCGCTTTCGACCTGATGCTCGAAATGGTTCTGCGTCTCCTGCTTATAGTCAATTGTCTCGGAACTTCGAGACTGAAAGTCTCTCTCCTCAGTCGAGTAACCTTTCTCAAATACTGATTTCTCAATATCCTCAACCTTAAACGTTTGTTCACCGTTGACTTTACGTGATGCACTTCGAAATAAAGAGCCTAAAGCGATTGCATGTCTAGATAAATATAGTCCGACAAGAGTTGACCCACCAATAACGAGAGTTGTTTTGTAGCTAGAAAAAAAGTCTTTAGCGCCTCCTAATAGTTCTCCACCTAAATAGCCACCAGATTCTAAAACTTCGCTTCCGATTCGTCTTGGTTTATCTATTAACTCCCCAATCTGAACCTTAGCACTTTGGACTAACTCACCTAGGCCAATATAATCAGAAAAGTTTCGAAAAGTTTCATTTACTGCAGAAAGAGCCCAATAGGACGCTTCTGAATTTAGAGTGGTCGCATACACCATTCCACCTACCAGTGATAGTCCTGTAATTTGATATCCGACATTTGCATAAAATGGTTTAGTGTAGAGCTTCATTCTAAGACGTAGGTATTTCATGCCTAAAGACAACTTAGTTTCATTTTTCAGATTAAGAGGTTTTCCTCCTCGATCTGTAGATTGTAAGTGTGACATATAGGCGAACATCAATTGCAATCGAAAGGGCCGAGCCCAGTCTGGAATTCGTTCCGACTCTCTTGCTAAAAGAGCACGGCCCACTCCGTACCGAGCCTTTGTCATAAAGTTACTGGCTAGTTCACCAACGACTTCTTTTTCGAAATTATAAAGTGCCCAAGGTCTGTAACCGGCATTTGCAAGTCGTTCCATTGCGGAAAGCTCCGCTATCACAATGTCTCTTTGCTTAACGGCATCTTTTCCCAATTCACTTTCACTGCCTTCGGCAATTTGATTGATTAAGTTAACGGTTTCTGCATTTCTCATAAAACGCCGATCTTCGGTAACTCCATAGACAGATGGGTTTAACCGAGCCAGCTCTTTATATATCTGACCCGCTAGCTGATCCACATTTTCTACGGAGGCAATCATTCCCGCGGAAATTGTCAGCTCAACTCCGGGACGTGGTTTCGTAGGAACCCTGGGTATAAGCGAGAAAAGCCCCCCGCCTTCCTTTCCTAACTCTCTCTCTCTTTTAATTTGCTCCTCATTGAGGTCTACACTGACCGCATCTACGTAAGGGATGGGGTGAGAGTTAACAATAATCCGAAAGTCCCTAACATCTCCATCAATGTAGCCGTTTTTAAGGATCTCCATGACTAAATTTTTAAATGTTTTATGTCCACCACCAGAAAACAACAACAAGGTCATCGCTAAGCCTTTTTTCCGATACTCCACACTGTCAGCCGAATCAGCGTCCTGGCGTGAAAGGTATTTTGCAGCTTTACGACTCTCCTCACTTCCAACCAAATCAATAGGCAAATCAGAAGCTTCGACTGAAGAAGGAAGGGGCCGATTTACTGATTCAAAAGCTTGCTCTAAGGCTCTGTCGACTTCCGTTACCTGTCTCTCTGTCTCGACAGTAGTTTCACTTTCCTGAACAGCTGCTTTGAGATCTTCAAAGGCTTTGGAGAATCCGTCCTCTGCTGAATGCGCAGAGAACGACACTAACCCGATCCCAAAAAATAGGATAAGACTTATTTGACTCCACTTAAACCGATCTTGCACATTTTCCTCCAGATAAAATTTCTTCCTGCCGACGTTCATCAATTTTTTCCTTCAACCACTCATACAAGGTTTTTCCACTATAAAGAGCCTCTGCCACTTCTGGGCGAACCGTTGGCTCGGCTTTCTTGATGGCCTCTAATATTTGGGGTCTCTCAGCAGCCTCATCAATGAGCACATTTAATATTGCGATAAGCTTAGTCGTATCTCGTCTATGAACAAATACGATTTCCGTAACCTCTTTTCCGGCTTCAGAATCCACTGAAATCAGAGCTTTGAAGTCACCTCGCGCATCGCCTGTTCTCAGCACCATCAGTTGCCGCACCAACTGTTCTTTTGATTCTTTGGTGTATGATTCAGAGACCCGTAGCCACTCCCTTGCCGCCCTAGGGGAAATTCCATTAATAGGAGTCGATGAATGAAAAACTTTTTGCAATAGATTTTGTAAATCACGATCTTGGGGGTAAAGGGCCACAAGAGTTCTCACGATTTCCTCCGAGTTCTCACTCCACAGAACTTGCCGTTTTCGAAAGAAGCCAATTGTTCGCATTTGGGATTGCTTGTATGCCGTTGCCACATTTTGCAATTCAAGATTGGAGGCTTGAAATACATGCCGATAGAAACTCGCGAGAACTAGTCGCTCACCGAGATCTTGTTTACTATCTGACAGAACGCCTTTCACATATTCGGTAAGCTCTTGACGGTCCATAAAGTGGGCTAAGGTCGTCAATCTTTTCAACTCAAGATCCCTCCATGCCTGTAAAGAGAGCTTTGAAGTTCTTATAGTTCTATGACTTTTTAAGAACTCTTTTAATAGGGGCAAAGGATTTGCAAGGTTCGATTTTTCTAACACTAAATAAAGTTGCCAGCTGAATCGATGGTAAGTCGAGGCCATCAGATAGGCTCCTTCACCTTGAGAGAGATTTACGCGGACACCTTTGCTCCAAGATTTTGCCCTCATAAGTCCTTCCATCGCTGTTTCGAATACAGTTTTAGGAACTTCTTTATTTTCTATTAGCAGTTGATGGAATAATAATATAGAAGCAATCCAACGTCCTATGTTGTCTGTCTTCCGTTGACCCGCAACAAAGTCTTTTAAAATACCCATTTCCGCTTCATTAAGCCCTCGATTCAAGATATCCGTAGGTTCAATAAGCTCACGCCGGGTCAGGCGATCAAAATCTTGAATTAAAAATTCAATATCAGATAAGATCCACTGCTTCACTAGGTCCCGCAGCTGTAGAAAATCACTTCTTTGGTTTCCTCGCACTTTAAGGTTAGTATTAGAAGTATCTTCGTAATCTACAGTGCCGTACGTGTAGACCACTCGTGAGACGAGATAAACGGCCGCTTCATGAAATTTTCGAAGTCTCTGTGGAGACACAAATAACTTCATCCCTGGTTTGTTAAAGTCTTGCAAATAGGTGATCAACAGCGAAGTTGGAATATGATAGGTTCTTTCAGAAAGATATGTAATCCACTGTAATTGTCGTTCTAACCAAAACTCTTCTCTTGAGATCTCTGCCTGCAATGATGGCAGTCGCACCCAGTTTCGATAGTGCCTAAGAGCCATAGCCTCTGACGAAAATTCAAAACGTGCCAGTTCTTTTGCATCTTCACCTCCATAAAGAAAGACTCTTGTGACTTTCGGACGACCACTTAAAAACGTATAGTGAGAGGTCGGTTTAACCTGTTCAAGGGCCTCCCGCGCGCCCATAGTTGTCTCCGTGGAGACGGCATGGACTTCCACTTCCAAACTGGCCAAAATCCACTGAGCCACAACAGGCAGCTGATATCGAATCTTGGCAATTTCTTTGAGAACCCGCACTTTATCTTCTCTATTTTCTAGCTTGTCCCACTCTTTAACCAATCGATCCAAAGCCGCCTCAAATTGAAATCTATTTAAGCGAGCTTGTTGAAAAAAAGCCAACCATTGAGAAGAAGGTGTTTTCGGTCCCATGTCCAATTTTGGTAAAGGTGAGTCCTGAGTGCCGACCTTCGCCGAAAGGGAGGCTGCCCTCGACTCAGATGACTCAGGCCCCGCTTGAGCGCACTTCGGCACAATTACCAGGCCGCAAAGCCAGATTATAAATACGTGGTTAAGAACACGTCGTAGCGTCCAAAAAGACAAATAAACTCCTTATATGACTAAAAGAATTTCTCAACAGGATCACTTTGCATTTCTAGTTCCAGGAAACAGAGATCTCCAGACAAAATCGCTTTGATTTGGCGAAGTTAGCCGTTGGAAAACTAACGCTGACGCCTAAATTTGTCACTTAATGGAAAATAAAGCTCCTTTGAGTAAAAGTGTTCGAATGCCCATCAATCCTGAAGCAATTTCACTAGTTCAAATAGGAAGTTTCCGGTTTGCTACGGAAATCATCGCTTTGAAATCTTTACTCTTTTGAGATGGCTCAACCTATGATTAATACTTCTATATTAATAACGGCACTGAAAAGTTCATTTGTTTAGTTAGGATTTTTTCCTCTCTTACCCCCAGCAAAGAACGGATCGGCTGTTGAGAAAAAACCAAATTTTGGAGGTATAAATGAAACTCACCCCTATTACACTTGCATTAGCTATGACTTTGTCAGCCCCCCTTGCTAGTGCAAATAACGTTTCGAATTTGACCCTTGGTCAAAGCATTCAAAGAGCAAAAATAGAGCAGATGAACTCTATGTATGACAACATGTCAAAAATCCAAGAAGAATTGGCCACGGCCAATGAAATGCGAAATCGTGCTATTCGTGAAACCGGTGGAATTAAAATCGTCGTAGACTACGGTGAAGTATCCACGTCATTAGGTGGATCAGTTGCTGGATTAACTTACTTAGCAAAAGTCATCCAAACTGCTTATCCAGAAAACGAAATCATGAAAAACTTGAAAAATGGAAAGCTCGTCAACGTAGCTTTTTACGTGGGTCTTGGAGCTGTTGTGACAGGTGTTATGGCTCAAGTTGGTGGAAACTATCACCTAACTATCGCTCAGAAAGATTGGGATCGCTACTCCGCAGACTATGAACGCGCTCAAGAAAAGTACGCAAAAACTCAGGCTCAATTTATTGAAATGGGTAAAGGGCTTGGAATGACTCTTCAAGGAAACGTTTTAATGTTTGAAGGTGACACTCCAGAATATCTTGGAAATGTTCGCCCATTTATTCTTTCTGGTGGTTCTGCAGAGTAATTCTTGCGCAGGCCTATGAAATAGTATAGAAACCCTAGGTGAGACTTCATCTAGGGTTTTTTATTGGCCCTTCGGCTTTTCCTGGGTTGGCCGTTGAGTTTCTTTTTCGATGGTGGCCATTTCAATATACCAACGGCGTGCTTCGATAATCTCAGGGTCATTTCGATCTACTTTCTCCCCTCTCTCTTCTTCCATTTTTTTAATCATCACCTCAAATCGCTGAATTCCTAACTCTTCCGGTGTTGATCGATCACTAATATAGTGTTCTATAGATTCGGCTCGCGCCCTAAAGTATTCCTGAGCTAGCGTGAGTTGAATACGAGGAATCACCTCAAGTGAAATACTAAATGCTAAAACTACCGTAAAGAGAGTCGAATAGCTCTTTCTAAAAAATTGCTGCCTATGAATTCGACCCTCTTGATCGAGTAGTTTCATTTGGATCGAACTGAGGAATTTCTCCCCCCCTTGATCTAACAAAATCTTTTTTGTTTCTGGAGTTAAAACCTCTTGGAACCACTGGCGAACACCAGGAATGTAGGGTGGAAAGTAGAATATTAATGGCAATAGGCTCGCAGCCGTTCCATTGTAGCTCATCTCTGGAGCAAAGGTGATTCCAAGTCCCCACAATACTGCGGCTAAAGAGTTATCGAACCATCGACTGTGTTCATAAAGAAATTGGCGAACCTTGACCGTCCATGTGGGATCTTTTGTAATCACTTTTAAAGCGCCGTCAAGACCTTCGCGGAAGAGCTCTAAATCGAGTCGCTCCATGATTTTTTGATCATCAATCTTTTCAAACGCCAATCGAAGACTTTTTGTGCTCCAAAGGGACTTCCAAAATCCTTGGGGTTCATGAACCAATCGATAGACTTTGACTAACAGATTTCTTAAATGAAACTCCGTGATTTTTCCACTACGAATAACCTTGTGAATTTCCTTATAGAGCGCTTTTTGTTTGCTCTCAGAAAGATTCAGTAGAAAATTGGTAAAGTTAAAAGCTCTAGGCGAATTTCGCTGAGAGAGCGTTTCCATTAGAGCTAAGAAGCGCTCTGGACTTCGAGTGGCTGTTTCAATTAGATTTTCTTTTAAGGTCTCATGAGTTTCAGAAAATTCTCTGAGAGACTGTTTAAATTTTGTGTAAGAAAATTGAGGACGTTTTTTAAGTGCAGCAACACACTGACTCAATGAAAAACCTGACGGAGTGCGATTTTGCGAAAAAGATCGAGTTGTCGACGCAACAGGAACACTTGTTGTCTCGACGAGCCATTGGACTGTTAAGACCACAGTTATAAAAAATAAAATCGGCGGAAAGCGTTTCATCCCTTATTTATCGGGATTTAATGAAACGACCTATAATTAAGAACAGGATTACCATGCAAGTTGCAGACAAAAGGCTGATAAACGACATTTCCGTAAGAAGGTCGAGCCTATTCCCATTGTCTAAAATCAACTGGAGTCTCGATGGTTGAAGGCTCTGGATTTACATATTCGGCCACCACCCCATCCCAGCCTCGGTAGATCCGACGCTGCGGAGATCTCAATTGTTCAAAATCCGGCACAAGACCCACTTTTCCTCCTCCGTTCGGGATATCTAAGGAAAGATTGGGCATTGCTAAACCAGATAAACTCCCCCATAACTGGCGTTGAATGTTTTCAGAGTCCTCAATGGAGGTTCTAAAATGGTCGGTCCCTTCAGAGGGATCACACTGAAACATGTAATAGGGTTTAACCCGTAAATAAAGCAAGCGACGAGATAGTGCCCTTACAATATTGGCGTGATTGTTCACTCCGTTTAGCAAAACCATTTGGTTAAAAGTCGGGATACCCCGATCCACTATTCGAGTGAGCGCTTGAGCTGCCAATTGCGTCAGTTCTCGTGGGTGATTGAAGTGAGTCATCATATAGATCGGATGATGCCTTTTTATAATTTCAAGAAGCTCTTCATCAATTCGCATCGGTGCCACTACCGGGATTCGAGTCCCTATGCGAATGATCTCAATGTGCTCAATTTTTCGAATCCGCCGAAGAACCATTGAAAGTTGAGAATTAGAAAGTGTGAGTGGATCTCCTCCAGATAAAATCACTTCGGAGATTTCTTTATGGTCTTGCAGATATTTAAAGGCCGTTTCTAGTTCTTCAGCATTTGGAAAAACTTGATCTTGTCCAGTGAAGTGTTTTCGTGTGCAGTATCGGCAATAGACAGAACAAAAATCCGTGACTAAAAACAAAACCCGATCAGGATATCGATGGATGATTCGAGAAACTGGATTGTTCTTACGTTCGCCAAGGGGATCCAACATATGCTGAACTCCCGGCGTGAGTTCGGCTCGGGATGGCATAAGAATTTTTCGGATAGGATCTAAAGCCCCATACGGCCCGCGCCCCAATTGTGCATAATAAGGCGTTGTTCTCACTCGAAAGATCTGATCCTGTCCCGAAAATCCAGCACGTTCTTCATCAGTGAGCTGATAGTATCGTTGGTAATCCTCTAAATTTTTTAAAGAATTTTTAAACTGCCAACTTGAGCTATTCCAATCGGCTGGGGACACTCCGGGAGGAGGTTCTACATGTGGAAATTCAAATTTCATGAAAACCTTCCGTCTGAATTCAGCTCATCTGAGGCTGTCGCCAAATGGTCAGATTTGGAAATAACATATTTCAGATTGAAGGAGGCGTATTTGAAATACGTCGATTGAGAGCTGAAGTATTTTATTT
>JAGRAG010000452.1 GCA_020435025.1 Bdellovibrionales bacterium
TTGGAGATTATTTTAAAAAAGAAGCGATTCACTTCGCCTGGGAGTTTCTAACGAAAGAACTTCAAATCCCCAAAGACCGGCTTTATGTCACCTGCTTTGAAGACGATGATGAGGCAGCGGAGATCTGGCACAAACAAGAAAGCATTCCGAGAGATCGTATTTACCGATTTGGAGAAAAGGATAATTTTTGGAGAATGGGTGCATCTGGTCCTTGCGGCCCTTGTTCGGAAATATTTTTTGATCTCGGTCCTGAAATAGGCGGAAACCCTTCCGACAATGTTATGGGGGGCGAAGGCGACCGTTACATGGAGATCTGGAATCTAGTTTTCATGCAATTTGATGAAAAAGAAGGTGGCGAAAAGATTCTTTTGCCCAATCCGAGCATTGATACTGGATCGGGCTTAGAACGAATGGCCACCGTCATGCAAGGAGAGTTAAATAACTATCATACTGATAGTTTTTTCTACCTTATCGAAAAAACGATAGGTCTTTCTGGAAGAGAGTATGTGAAGGACCTGTCGCAACTTTCTGAAAAGGCCCGTTTCGAAATCGAAGAAAACAACGTTGCCTTTCGTGTCCTTGCAGACCACGCTCGTTCTGCCGCCTTTTTAATTGGTGATGGCGTTTTGCCGAGCAATGAAGGTCGTGGATATGTCTTACGACGAATTCTTCGCCGTGCGATTCGTTATGGTCGACGCCTTTCGGAAGTGAGCCTTCTCCCGGCTCTGGCTCTACGGGTGATTGAGGAAATGGGAACCTTTTATCCGGAGCTTTTTGCCAACAAGGGGCTGATTCAATCTACTTTAGAGGATGAAGAACGGCGCTTCCTTTCCACTCTAGATCAGGGAACTCTCATTCTGATGGATGAACTAAATAAGCTTCAAGCGCGTGGCTCAAAAGTACTTGATGGAGCGACCGTCTTTAAGCTCTATGACACCTTCGGATTCCCCGTAGACCTTACAGAGATTATGGCTGATGAAAAAGGGTTTCAAATCAACCATTCCGAATTTGAAGAAAATATGAGAGCGGCCCGTGAAAAAGCCAAAGCCTCGTGGAAAGGCAATGCTCTGGCCGGAGATGCTGCCCATTTTATTCAAGTATCTTCAGAACTCCTCAAATCCACAGGACCAACAGAGTTCACCGCATATGATGGCCGAATGAGCGATGAGGGACGAGTGGTCGTTCTCTCCGATGGCAAAAAAAAGGTAGAGTCTTTGGCAACTAACCAAGAAGGCTTTTTGGCCTTTGATAAAACCTGCTTTTATGCAGAAAGCGGCGGGCAAGTAGGAGATACGGGAAAAGTCTCTTGGCCCGGCGGAGAAGCCACCGTCATGGATTGTGTGAAGCAAAATGACATCCATCTTCTTACTGTCAAAATCATTGAAGGCACTTTAAGTACGGGGGCCCTCTGCAAACAAGAGGTCGAGTCCAAAGAACATCGAAACATAGCCGCTCACCATTCTGCAACACATCTTCTTCACTCTGCACTCAAGAAAGTACTGGGAAATGATGTCATGCAAGCAGGCTCTCTTGTGGAAGCTTCAAGACTAAGATTTGACTTTACCTATAACAAGCCCATAACGACCGAGCAGATTAAAATGATCGAGGATTTCGTCAACGAACAGATCTCTTCGGCGCACCCCGTTGGGACGGAGGTTACCGATCCAGAAACAGCTCAGAAAAAAGGAGCGATGGCCCTTTTCGGAGAAAAGTATGGCAGTGAAGTTCGTGTTGTTTCAATGGGGCCTCACTCTATGGAGCTCTGTGGAGGAACACATGTCAACAACACCGCCATGATTCGTGTTTTTAAAATTGTGTCAGAATCTGGTGTCAGTGCCGGAGTTCGCCGAATGGAAGCTTTAGCCGGTGATGCCGCTGTTCGATTTTTAATGAAACACACTTTAGAAAATCAAAGAGCTTTGGTCGAAACAGGGCTTACCGCGAATTGGTCTCAATTTATTGAGGGAGAGTCAAAGCTTGTGACCGAGTGGGTTCAGCAAAGCAAAGAGACACTCCGAAGTTTAGAAAA
Source organism: Bdellovibrionales bacterium (assembly GCA_020435025.1). GTDB lineage: Bacteria > Bdellovibrionota > Bdellovibrionia > Bdellovibrionales > UBA1609 > JAGRAG01. Next base: position 2,030 of record JAGRAG010000452.1, read on the forward strand.
AGAGATCCAATCCCTAAAAGGAGATCAAGTCGACGTCGATTCTTTAATCCAGTCCGCTCAGCCATTTACTGTTGCCAACAAAAAAGGCCAATTGGTCTGTGCTGACATATCTATGGACGACCGTAAGGTTCTTAGTGAGCTGAGTGATAAAATTCGCAGTAAAATTCAAACAGGGCTTGTTGTCGTGATTGGTAAAGGAGAAAAATCGCACCCAATCATAGTCTCTGTCTCCAAAGACTTAGTTGGGCCTCTTCATGCTGGAAATATTTTGAAAGAAATGGCCATTATAATGGGAGGAAAGGGCGGAGGCCGACCTGATTTTGCACAGGGTGCAGGGGCGGATCGCAGCAAAACACCGGAAGCCTTTCAAAAAGCTAAAGACTTCGTCACTGGGCTTTAACGGCAACCATTAATTGTGGATAAAATCCTTAAGAAGATTTGTAATTCATTTCAACTGCACCCTTTAATTGCGGATGAAATTTCAGATAACATCAAAGCTCAAATACTAAAGCACGAAGCGCACATATATTCAGCTTCGGGGCACGGCTCCTGCCTTGCTGCCATCCCACCTGTGGTGGGACCGCCTCCTGCTTGGCAGAGCGCCCTTCGCTAAA
>JAGRAG010000453.1 GCA_020435025.1 Bdellovibrionales bacterium
GAAACGACAACAAACCCATTTGCTGCAGTTCGTACTTTTAATCAAGTGGGAGCTAAAGAAGGGGCTTTAACAGAGCTATATAAGATTTCTGATGAATCTCTTAGTAAAGAAAATAGAGAGTGGAAGTACTTCGAATTAGGTAGACTGTCGTATGACTTGGGAAGGTTGGAGACGGCACAAGAGTATCTTCATCGCTCTATCTCAGAAGGAGAAGCTTTAGCTGCATATCAGCACTATTTTTTGGGACTTATTCATTTTGATTCTAAAAGATTTAAAAAGGCTCGAGAGCATTTTCAAAATTCGGTTCGGTTTAAGCCCCCTCGAAATTTAATTTATAAAGCTCAGTATCATCTTGCGCGTTTGGATATCGAGGAAAAGCATTGGAATTCGGCCTATAACTACTTAAGAAGGCTGTATCGGCATTGGCGAGGCGAGCCTGAACAGGCCGATGTTGTCTGGAAGTTAGTAAGAGTGGAATTGCAAAGAAAGAAGAAGAGGCAGGCTTGTCGTTGGGCAACGAAGATTTATTCCAAATTTCCCGTTTATGATAAAGCGACCGATTGGGGTATCGATTTACAAAAGGCTAAATATGAGGGAGAAGTTCTCGGGTGTGTCGCTTCATTTGGCGATCAGAAAAGTCGGATTCGTCGATTACAGTGGGCAGGAAGGTCTGATCAAGCTCGAAAAGAAATTGAGGAACTGGTTAAAAGAGCGACTCCAAAAAATCGATATCAAGTCGATTCGATGCTGGCTCAGTTTAATGTGGGTGAAGGTTATGTGAGTGAGGCTTTAAAGATTCTTTTGTCCCACTATGAAAAAAAGAAAAAAGATTTTTCCTATCTCATGCTTCTAGGGAAAGCTGCTTCTCGCGCGGGAGAATATCAGGCGGCTGTGGGTTCCTATTATGCGGCCTTTCAATTGAGTCCTCGCGGTCGATCGGGCAGAAAAGCTCTTTTTCAGGCGGCATTTTTAAGTTATCAGTTTCAAGACTATGACGGAGCTGTTCGAAAGTTTACGCAGTTTCGAAAGCTTTTTCCTAGATCAGGTTTAAGTCGGGATTCCTTATGGCACATCTCATGGATTAAATATTTAAAGGGAGATTATGAAGGCGCAGCGAACTCCTTTCAGTCGATTTTAACGCAAAAACGGCGACATCGTCGGCGGTGGCGACAGTTTGAAACGGAGAAGATTCAATATTGGTTGGGAATGAGTTACCTGCGATCTGATCGTTTAGAGAAAGCGAAAGAGCTTTTTTTAGAAGTCGCCGGAGATCGACTGCTCGGTTATTATTCTCTGGCGGCTCAGTATCGATTGCTTTCCGTTCCCGGTATTCAGATGAGTGACGTTTTGCAATTGCAGGGTGTAGTTTCTCGTGGACTTGCTTCGATGCCCCTGAATCCGGATGCGGAGAATCTTGTTGCCGAAAATGGAGAAGCCTCTTTGGAAAGAGAAACACAAGAGACGCAAGTTTCCGAAGAAGATGAGTCTGAAGAGAGCATCAATTCAAGTGAAGAAGAAGTTGTGGAGACATCCGAAGATAAAGAGGAGACAGAGGAAGAGGTGGGGGCCGACAGTTCTGAGTTGGCGACCAATGTATTGTTGGTGCCTTGGTTAAATTCAAAAGGAGAAAAGGAGACGACGGTCCTTTCGGAGTTGAAAGGAAAGTCTTTAAAAAAGAGGCTGGCAACAGCTTACGGATTTATTGGAATCGGAGACTATGAAGCTGCGAAATGGGAGCTTTATGAAATTGAGCGCAAAACTAAGAAAACGCAGTATTTGAAAATCTTAATGCATGCTTATCAAGAAGTGAACGCCTACAATCGATCGGCTTATGTCGGCGCCATTCAGTTTTCTCATCTGCGTAAGCAGCATGGAATTAAAGGGGTTCGATATTTGTGGGAATATGCTTATCCACAAGCTTTCAAAAGCTCAGTGGAAAATTGGGCGGCTCGTTTCCAAATTGAACCAGAACTTTCATGGTCCATTATGCGTGCCGAAACCATGTTTCGAGCAACGGCCATCTCTCCTGTCGGAGCCAGAGGCTTAATGCAAATAATGCCGCATACAGCTCGAAAGATTTCACAGCTGCTCAGTGAGCCGAAGTTTGACAGCTCCATGTTGAATGATCCAGAAATTAACATTCGTTATGGCAGCCGATATTTGCATCGACTGTCAAAGTTGTTTGAACATCAAGTCCCTCTGGTTGCGGCAGGTTACAACGCTGGCCCCCATCGTGTAGAGAGCTGGTTAAGACGGTTTGGGGATCGGGACATGGATGAATTTATCGAACATATTCCTTTTGTCGAAACACGAAATTATGTAAAAAAAGTGGTCCGACATTTTGGTGTCTATAATGCACTTTACAGAGAAAAAAATCTGCTGATGGCCTGGATGGCTCAGCCTGTTCCCGTGAAGCGAGACGGACCAAGTCCAACTCGAGAATCATGGGAAGATCTTTAGATTTCCGTTCTGTCTGACGCAAAGTGTGAGTGATCTCCGGGTGGAGACCCGTGCCTAGTAAACGAACGGGGACTCCTTTCTTGACTATTTTCCTTAAACACCGTCAAATCAGGCCTCAATTGCCTAAATGGTTGTTATGAATAAAAAAGACAATTGAGGAATGGGGGATTTATGGTGTTTTTAAGAATCTTAAGTATTTTAGCGATCGCGCTGGCAAGTTGGAGCTGTACTAAAAAGAAAACAGAGCAGCCGGTTTTGCCATTTGGTTTGGCGTATAATGAAACTCTTAGAATTAATATCACTGAAGAACCCCCTTCATTAGATTGGGCGAAGTCAACAGATACGACTTCAGCATTGATAGAAGACAATATTATGGAAGGGTTGTTGGCCTATGATTTTTCTACCCCAGAAATAGGACTAAAACCAGCCCTTGCTACCGAGTGGAAGTCCGAAGAGAACGCGAAAAAGTGGATCTTTCAATTGAGAAAAGGTGTTCAGTGGACAGACGGCGTGGAATTTGTCGGACAGCATGTTGTGGATGGTTGGAAAAGGTTACTTGATCCGGCAACAGCTTCTCAATACGCCTATTTTCTTTTTAATGTGAAAAATGCTAGGCAGTTCAATCAGGGTAAAATCACTGATTTTTCAAAGGTCGGGATTAAAGTCGATGGAGACACTCTGGTTGTTGAACTTGAGGAGTCTATTAGCTATTTCCCATATTTACTCACCCATCACGCAACGTATCCTCATCGTTTAGATATCATAAAGAAATATGGAGATGATTGGACCAAACCACAAAACATTCAATCTTTAGGGGCCTTCCGATTAAAAGAATGGAAGCATGACTCGGCGATTGTTTTAGAACGATATGAGAATTATTACGGAGAAAAAAGTCAGATAAAAAATATTTTAGCATTTATGATTAATGAAAACTCAACGGCCTTAAATATGTTTGATTCGAATCAAGTTGACTCTCTTCATACCTTGCCCTCAACGGAGATCTCCCATTTAAAACAACGAAACGAATACAAAGAGGCTGGGATTTTAGGAATCTATTATTACGGCTTTAATGTTCATCGCCCTCCAATGGATAATGTTCTCGTCCGAAAAGCTATCAACCATGCAATAGATCGAACGGCGATTACTAAAATGTTAGCGGGAGGACAAAAACCCATCTCTGGCTGGCTACCACCAGGAATGTATGGCTACTCCAAAGAAAGTGGAATTGAATTTGATGTTGAAAAAGCGAAAGATCTTTTAAAGAAGGCGGGATATGCCGATCTTTCAAAATTTCCTAAGTTAACTATTGGTTTTAACACCAACGAAGATCATCAGCGGATTGCCGAGAATGTGCAGGCGCAGTTAAAAGCTAACCTGGGTCTTGATGTTGAATTGGAAAATAGTGAGTGGAAGGTCTTTTTAGGAAAGCTTAAGGCTGATCCACCTCATATTTTTAGAATGGGTTGGATTGCGGACTACCCAGATCCAGAAAACTTTCTTTCCTTAATGACTTCGTATTCCGACAACAACTACACAAAATGGAAAGAAAAAAGCTATGATAGTTTATTGGCCCAGGCTTTGAAACTTTCTAAAGAAGAGGAACGGAAAGAAGTGTACTTAAAAGCTCAGGAGATGTTGACCGAAGCTCATGCTCCCGTCTTTCCTATCTACTCTTATGTCAATCAGCTATTGGTCTCCGATAGAGTAGAAAATTACCCGTTAAATGCAATGAGTAGATACATATTTAAAGATGTCCGATTAAAAAAGAAGGCTCAGTGATTCTGTGATAGAGAAAGTTTTAAATACTCTTGGTTTCATTTTAGTTGTTGGATTTTCCCTCTTGGTGGGGCTCACGTTTTTTGATGTTCCGTTGCCGAGCGGGGTGTGGGTCAGTGTGCTCGTACTGGTCACAGCTCATTTTATTGCGTTTTCGTTGCATCAGCGTTTGCTACTTTATGTTTTTAAAAGGATCGTCGAAGCCGTATTCGTTTTATTAGTCATCGCCTCCCTCACATTTTTGTTGCTGCGTATTGTGCCTGGGGGTCCTTTTGATCAGGAAAAGGCCCTTCCGGCAGAAGTCATGGCAAATATCGAAGCTAAGTATCAATTAGATCGTCCTATTTATGAGCAATTTTTTTCCTATATTGGTGGGCTTCTAAGGGGGGATTTAGGAGAGTCTTACAAGTACCTAGGAAGAAATGTCACGGATATTGTTTTAGACACGTTTCCGATTTCGTTTAAGTTAGGAATTTTTGCTCTCATCTTAGCTTACTTAATTGGAATTCCTTTAGGAGTGTTGGCAGCCGCTCACCACAACAGCAAATGGGATGTGATAGCGATGTTGGCTGCAATCAGCGGTGTGGCTCTTCCGAGTTTTTTGGTGGCTCCAATACTGATTCTTATTTTTGCCATTTATCTTCATTGGCTGCCGGCGGCCTTGTGGAATGGACCTAGTTATTACATTTTGCCAGTCATCACTTTAGGAGTGCGACCTGCTGCCATTATCGCTCGACTGACAAGAGCCAGTGTTTTGGACGTGATCGGTTCAGACTACATTCGAACGGCCCGAGCGAAGGGTCTTGGGCAAGGAGTGGTGCTGTTTAAGCATGTTCTTAAGAACTCTTTAATTCCAGTATTGACTTTCTCTGGACCGTTGGTCGCAGGAGTTCTTTCTGGAAGTTTTATCATCGAAGTCATTTTTGCTGTTCCGGGAATGGGAAAGCATCTCATTTCAAGTGTCACCAATAGGGACTACCCGTTGATTTTAGGGGTGACATTGGTGTTTTCTGCTTTGTTGGTTTTGGCGAATTTGATTGTGGATCTTTTGTATTCTTATTTTGATCCTCGAATTCAATTGACGAAGTAAGGGTGGGTAAATTGGCAGTTGCGCAAATGACAATCAATAGGCTAGCACCTTCTAGAAGTCTTTGGAGGCAGGGATGGCAAAGACTCCTGAAAAATAAAGTTGCTGTGGTTTCAGGTGTTTTTATTATTCTGTTGTCTTTGATTGCTTACTTTGCTGAGTATCTTGCCCCATATTCATTTGATACGACAGACATGTCGAGGATTCTTGAGGGCCCCAGTCTTGATCATTTATTAGGTACGGACAGTTTGGGAAGGGATCTTTTGTCAAGGATCATATATGGTTCACGTATGTCAATGGCCGTTGGTGTTTACAGTGCGATTATCTCCTTTATCTTGGGAAGTGTTTATGGAGCCATGGCCGGATGGTTTGGAGGCAGGATCGATGCTCTATTTATGAGGTTGATTGATATTCTCTATTCCATTCCGACTGTCGTTTTGATGATTTTAGTAAAAATTGTCTTTGATGAATTCCAGTTTTTTTCGGATCCAGAGACCAAAGCTTTGACGAGCGTCTTGGCCGCATTAAGTGTCGTCGGTTGGATGACTCTGGCTCGCGTAGTTCGTGGACAGGTGATGCAGGTTAAGCAATCACTGTACATTGAAGCTGCAAGAGCCATTGGAGCCAAATCCCACTGGATTGTTATCAAGCATATTTTTCCTAATATCCTTGGCCCTATCATCGTTTTGTTAACCTTCCAGATCCCATCAAACATTTTGTTTGAAAGCAGTTTAAGTTTTATCGGACTTGGCCTTCAGCCCCCATTCTCCAGTTGGGGAGTCCTTGCCAGCGCTGGCTGGAAGTCTCTTAGGGCCTTCCCGCATCTGATCATTGCCCCAGGTGTGGCGATGTTCGTGACCATGCTGGCCTTTAACTTCTTAGGCGACGGTCTTCGCGACGCCTTCGACCCCAAACTCAAAAAATAAAAAAGTGTCAGGCACCTTTTTGTACATGGGATAGAAGTGTGAACATAAGGAGGAATCCAAGGGTGCGGAAGAGG
>JAGRAG010000454.1 GCA_020435025.1 Bdellovibrionales bacterium
TTCCGGATTATTGTAGAGTGGGAGTATTATGCTCTGCTAAATCTTTTAAAGACAAAAAATTTTGTCCCAGATATTGCTTGGATGTCGGAGAGGTTAGGGATTTCGCTGCTACGATGTCAAGAGGTTTGGAATGATCTCATTGCAGCAAAGATGGTTGTTCCTGACGAAAACGGAGTCTTTAAAAGGGCTTATTCTAGATTGGCGACAACCGATTATGAACTTTCGTTGCCACTTCAGCAGGCACATGTGGAAGAGTTAAAGCTTGTTGCTGAGAAGATCGGTCAAGTGCCTCCGGAGCTACGAGATGTTTTCTCATTGATTCTTCCCAGTCGCCCACAGTTATTAAAAAAGGCTAGGCAGATCACAAGAGATTATTTTAGGAAAATGGAGGCTCTTTTAGAGTCGGAACCTGGCGAAGAGGTTTACTTGTTGGGAGCTCACCTCATTCCACTCACCCTGCCTAAAAAGGAGTCTAATCAATGAAGAAATGGACTATTATTTTATTAGGATTTATCGTCAGTCCGTGGGCCAGTGCTGGAGACTCCAAAGGAAATGGGGGAGACGTGATTGTTTGTCAAAATCAATCCGTACAGCTTTTAGATTACTTCGATGCTCGTCAAAAAAAATGGCCACTTTTTGATTTTTCACAAGAAAGTGATTTCAGAAAAATCGTCACGGTTCTACTGAATCAATTGCAAACTGTTTCTCCTTTTCGAGCTCAGTTGTATCAGAAATGGTTTTCTGAATTTTTTCAAGAAGTTCATTTTATACCAGGTAAGATCAGTCTTGGTGATATTAGTGATGAAGATTGGCAGGGACCAATACCTAAGGGTTGCGAACAGATTCAAGTGGCTAATCAGAATCCTCGGTTCTTGCCTCCGGGAAAAAGGTATGCAATTAGCTTGCACTGGTGGCAGCAATTAGACCCTTTTGATCAGGCTGGTCTGGTTCTCCATGAGTTGATCTATCGAGAGTTACAGAGTCCCACATCAAGTCCTGTCCGTGAGTTTTTGCAATGGATGTCTTCTGCATATCTTTATGGGCTTTCTAATATTGCATTTATAGAAAAGATGAAGCAATGGGGTTTTCTATTTGTAAACTTGCAAAGTATTTTGATTAATATTCAAGGGCCTCTGGTCAGAGACGGACAGGGTGTCCTTAGAGAAGCTTATCCTCATGGTGATTATTACAGTTATTGGAACAATGAGTCTTGGGCGCTTTCCTCAAGGGCCCCCGTACATTTTTATTCTACGGGATCGGTCAAGTCGTTTTCCTTAGCACAAGATAAGGTGATTTCGACGAGTTGGGGGGATCTTATTTTTCTTAAGCAAAGCAAATGGGCTGAGTTAGAAAATCGTCTCTTTTTTTACGAGTCAGGGCAATTAGCCAAAGCAACAGTTGGAAGAAGTACCATAAAGGCCAATTATTTTGAATTAGAGTTAACTCAAATGAATCGATCGTCGTTCCGGGGTCTTGCAGACATAACCTTTTATCCGAATGGTGTTTTGGCGGAAGTTTCGACGGCAATGGGCTGGGTCGTGTGGCCGAGAACGTCTAATAAAGTGCAAGTTGTCGGGGGGACACCCATAGGATGGTCAGACCGTGGTCGTCTTTTGCGGGCCGATCTGGCAGACGCTTATGTGATGGACTTGCCACAGGGAAAATTGCAGTTTTTTTCGTCGACTCAGTGGAATCACCTGGGCCAATGGGTGGAAGGACAGCTGACGAAAGTACCGCAAACGGTGACGATTCAAGGACAGACCGTATTGTTAGATGGGTTTTCTAAAGTTAAGGTCTTTCCTAACTCCTTGTATCTACAGGAGATCGTTCCTAGTAAAGACGTTTATCTATTAGATATTTATGGAAAATCACGTAAGTGCCCACGCTTTCAAAAAATTCAGCTGGATGAACAGCAAAAAGTGGTGATCGATTGAGAAAGTATTTCGTTGGATTTTATTTTTTATTATTTTCTCACTTAGGATACGCACAAATATCCTTTCAGTCGCAATTGTCCTATGTTTGGGATTGTACGGAATTCGTAGAAAGTATGACTCTGTTTGAAGGAGCCAACCTGTCAGGGTACCAATACACTCAAGATTCTAGTTCTGTTCGGGATCGTTTACTCAGTCAATTTCAGGTTTTTCTGAATTACGCTCCAAGAAGAAGTCGGAACTATTTGGATCGATTTGGTAAGTTGAAATGGAACTGGGTAGATCAATTAGATTCAACGATGATTCAAGAGCTTCCCTTACCGGACCCTCTTCTTACTCGTAAAGAGTGTGTTGAAAAACCTTTTGTCTTAAGAAAGGGTGATCAGATTTTTGCGGATTTGAATCTTTGGAATAGAACGTCGTCGCTTCATCAAGGTGCTGCATTGTTAGAACTGCTGGCATATGATGATTTTGTGGGACTGTCGCCTGTGTATCTAAGGCAATGGGTCGCCTTTTTGAACGCAGATCATTTGTCTCGCTTAAGCCGAAAGGATTTTGCTGAAAGAGCTCTACAGCTAGAAGTCAAAAGTTTAGAGTTTTCCGGGCTAATGGTGGACTTGCAAAAGCCTCATAACTTTAATTCAGAGGAATCTCGTATTCTTAGCGGAACTCCTGTAGAGAAATCACTTTATGCAATTCAGGGACAGATTTTAAGTCTAAAGGCGATAAACATTCGCTTTTATGAGAATGGGCATCCGCAATGGTTGTGGACATTTACGCCTTTTGTACAAAACATTGAAGGTGCCGACCTCATTTTTGAAACTCGCACAAAAGGGAGGCCGATTTCATTTTCAGAAAACGGTTGGGTTGTTAAAGGCATTATTTATCAACCCGTAGAGGTAAAAACGGAGACCCTACGATTGCAACTCGTCACTGGGCACTATCGGTCTGAAACTGAGGACCAGTCGCTATTTGTTGGAAGTGATAGTGGCAAGATATTGGGGGTGTACGGAGCGCAGGGTTACGTGAGTGTTGCCGGGCAGTGGAAGAAGATCAAAGATCATTCTGGAGTTGAGCGATTTTCCAATGGTTCTTATAAGGAACTTACATTAAAACATGCCATTTATACCCAGATCCAAGGAAAACCAGTTGGCTTTATGCATACTGTGAGCTTCTTTCCTCAGGGGCTTGTGAAACACGGTTACTTAGTCGGAGATGTCTCTTTAATGGTCGGAGACCAAAACGTCGAATTTTCTGGAGAGTACGCCATTGATTTTCATCCTACGGGACAGGTAAAATGTGGAATCGTTAAAAATCGAATGAGATTTGTGAATAAAGACGGTGAGAGTGTCACATGGGGCCCTTATCAACTGGCCTGTTTCGACCCTCTGGGTAGAAAACATTGATTATTTATCTGAACATTCATCAGCAGTTTAAGGATTCAGTTTAAAAGGTTTTTAAGAGGCTTTTTTCTTTTTTGGTACGAAACACGACTTGAGGGAACTAATGAGATCAAATAGCTCGGAGTCCACGTCTGTAAAAGAGAACCCAACTGATTTTTGATGCTGCCACTGTTGTTGAAGAATCACTTGAAACGGTTCGACTTTGCCTTGGAGATCTTGTACCCACCAAATGCCATTCAGTTTTTCTGCCTTTATATGTTGTGGGTTGTAAAACGACAGTCCTCCTTCAGAGATTGTTTGAATTTGAAAGTAACCGTTGTGATTACGAGCTAGAAGCTCGACTTCAAAGCGCTGATGTTGACGAAGTTCTTTAGTGAGGAACTTTTTAAATAGCTCTTCGTACTCGGGTAGATTGTAAAGGCTGCGCAATTTTAAAAGAACATCTTGGGGCAATGAAGAAATCAGGCGCTCTTTTTCTTCAAAAATGTTAGCTAACAAAGTCGGATGCATCACGGGAAGATAGGTGAGTCCTTGCCTTTTTTCTGGAAATTTTAATTGCTCTTTCTCCAGTTGGAAAAGAAAGTGATAAAGATTTCTCTCCTTATCTTGAGAGTCATTGTATTTTGACTTATATAAGAATCTAAAGTTGGTCAGATCCAAATATTTACCGACAGCCGGGGCCCCTTTTACAAAATCATAGTTACCAACGAGTGGGGCGTTGAGATTTTGGAAAAACAAAATGTCCTCATAAAATGCATTTTGTTTAGGATTAACAGCAATCACCATACAGTCTGATTGCGTGTAACGTTCACAAAAGGCAAATAAGAACTTAATTATAGGAAAGAGAATCTTTCCGTGATGACCACGAAACTCCTTGTCGATAGCGAGGCCTGAAGCTTCTGAAATACGCCGAAACTGTTTACGAATTTCAGAGAGATCATAGATCTTATCCATGGGTAGTCCTAAAGGGTTGTCAGTGATCGTACACAATGTGGCAATAACCTGGTTTTCCCAAAGAGCAACGAAGGTCGTAGTTCCTGGTAGGGCTTGAAAAATATTGAGTCTAAGACCGGAGTTGT
>JAGRAG010000455.1 GCA_020435025.1 Bdellovibrionales bacterium
TCTAGAGTGATTCATTCAGAGGCGTGCCGAAAAAATATTGTATCAAATTGAAACAGATATAAGAGAAGTGTTTATGAAATTGAAATTATCGGTCTAGAATAAAGTCTGATTTTATCTGTTAAACTTTTGCTCAGTGCTAGAAGTTCAACAGAGATTCAACGTGAAATCGGAATAACGCGCTTTTACGTTGGCATCAAAAGTGAATTATCGGTTGTAAAGCATGAGGCAAAATTTCTCAAAATTGGAAATTAAGCCTGATCCCGAAAAGGATTTCGGTTCCTTAAGTGTTGTGAGGAAGTTTTAGGAATTGTTTATTTTTTAGAGGGGGAGGGGACGTGAAAATTTTCACGAAGAAAAAGCACTATATCAAGGTAGTGGCTTTAATTCTGACTCTGTTTGGATTCATCATTGGATTCCAAAACTGTGCCCCTGTCGGATCGACTTTAGAATCTGTTGCTAATAAAGATTTGGGCTCTGATGGTGGTGATACTAACCCTAATGATCCTGTCGATCCTGGAGAGGGTCCTATAACTCCGACGCCAGGACCAGTCACTCCTCTTCCTGATCCTTGTGAGGGGAATCTAAAACCGGAGCTTTTTGGAGAATTGACAAGTGGAGATAACATTGCAACCTCAATTATAGATAGAAATGTTGTCATCGGAATTCAAGAGGGATCTGGTACTGTTTTGCCCGCAGACATCCGTATTGTTGGTACGGCAGGACCCGGTGAGAACCAACCTCATCAGCTACGTTGTACAGTTTCAGGCAATGCAATCACTGTTGACTGCAACAACAATGGATTTACCCAAAGAAATGGTCGCTCGACGGCTACGATTGGCTTGGATCAAAGAAATAATTCTCAATGTGTATCTGGGGAAGTTACCGTAACCATTCGAGTTCAAGATTCTTGTAATGCTCAATCGGATAATTCTTTATCGTTTAAAGTTCACGTAGCTAATGGATGTTTGCCCGAAGAAAAACATGTGGCCACTGGAGATGCTTCTGTTAACGCAAAATTTGGATATGATGTAGATATTAATAACAACTATGCTGTGGTTGCGGCTCCGGGTGATGATGAAAATGGCAATGGTGCTGGTGCCGCCTATGTATTTAGAAAAACAGCCAATGGTTGGGTTGCTGATGGAAAGCTTATCGTCAGTGATTCTGTAGATGCTTCGTTTGGTGATCTGGGAGCCGTCGCCATTTCTGGTGACACCATTGTCGTTGGGGCTCCTTATCACAACGGAATTGGTGCCGCTTTTGTTTTTTCTCGTTCTTCGGGATCCTGGCAGCAAACCCATAAACTTCTCCCTTGGGCTGGCAATACTGGTGGAGGAGATAACTTTGGATTTGATGTAGCAATAGATGGAGATCTCATTGTCGTTGGAGCCAATCAAGATAAGAGTGTTTCAGTTCAGGCCGGTGCAGCTTATATATTCCGGCGCTCGGGAAGTTCTTGGAATCAAGATGGCAAAATCACGGCCCCCAATGCTGCTGCACGACACCTGTTCGGATCCAGTGTGGCTGTTAGTGGTGGAATAATTGTCGTCGGTGCGCCAATCAGTTCCGTGTATGCAAGTCTTGGAAGTGGTTCAGCACATGTTTTTACAAAAGGAAACTCTTGGATCGGGACGGCTCTTGCCTATTCCGGAGCCAATGGGGATCTTTTTGGATCCTCTGTGGATATTGATGGAGGTTCAGTAGTCGTTGGGGCTCCCAAAGCGGTTAACGGAAACAACAATGCTAGAAATGGGATAGCCATGGTCTTTAAGGGATCAGGATTTTCTACAAAAGTGAAGTTAGCTCCAGGAGGAACGACATCATTGGGGACTCGTGTGGCGATTGTTGGTAACCGCGTGCTTGTTGGTGCTCCGAGAATGGGTACCAATTTAGGCGGAGCTTACTACTTCCTAGTTGATGGAAGTGCTGATCAAGCGAGCAGTCGATTTTTAAACTTAGCAAGAGACCGTAAGATCGAAGACCAGTTTGGTCAAGGCGTTGCCTTAAACAGCAATGGAACGGCTTTGATTGGATCTTGGATTGATGATCTTACGGATAAAGAAACCGGAACAGGTCAACCCGTTGATAATGCGGGATCTGTTTACTTCATTGAGTTGCCATAAAGGGGAGACACAGTGAAACTATGGAATAGATTCTACAGCTTAATTCTCATTGTGGTGGTAGCACTATTTGCTGTGCTACCGATGAACGCGCACGCATCCATGGATAAAGATGGCAGTGTGATCGTCAATGGTAGTCGTCTGACTCCTGGAAGTGCCGCTTGGTTGCAACTCATGAAAGAGCGTGGACTTGTGGCTCTTTACTTATTTAACGAGACATCTGGTCTTGTGAGAGATGTTTCGGGGTATAGAGATGCTAACGGAACTTTGGAACCTTTAGATCTCGTAATTGATGATCCGATTGCCAATACACAAGAAGTTATAAGAACCGGAAGCTCAATTAAAATACAATTTCCCACATTGATTCACTCACAGGGTCCGGCGGCCAAAATTCACCGTGAATGTACATCTTCCGGAGAATTGTCGATTGAGGCGTGGTTGAAAAATGCAGACACGGCACAGCTTCCTCGAATCAATCCTATTAGAATCGTCACAATGTCTAACAAAGTTTCTCCTTTAAGGTCGGGTGTTCCTGAGTCTGAACAGCTTTCCTCAACGAATCCTAGCTTTGTACTAGGTCAGGAGTATGTAGATAATTCTAGATACAAGGGCATCATTCGTACATCAAGAGCTCGCGATGGAGCTATGCTTGGAATTGGACCTAATATAACGAAGGTGAATTCTCTTCAGCATGTGATTGTATCAAAAAATAAAAAAGGTGTTGGTCGTGTCTACGTTAGTTATGAAACGGATGACGGAGACACAATAGACGCTCTTCGCACAGAAGTCGGAAATGATCCAGACCTTCAAGGCGATTTTAGCAACTGGGATCCAAAAGCTATTTTTGGATTAGGTAATGAAATTTCCTATCAAGATCCAGCAGCTCGAAAAACCGATGATTCTCGAAATACAACAGAAGATCGGGCATGGTTAGGGGAATTATTTTTGGTCGCAATTTACTGTAAGGCTCTAGAACCTACAGATATCAATGGGGATGCTGCCCCTCAACAAGATGCCTATCAATCCTATAAAATTGATCCGACGATCCGAATTACTGAAAACCATAGGAAGGCCGTTCTGCTTTATAAGAGGCTAGCCGGAGTCTCAACATCAATAGCAAATCCTGTTATTGATCAAATGGCTTCGGAGATTGCTTCTGGTACGGAGTCGGGTTGGATGCGAGCTGCTGCAATTGCGACCAGTGAAAGAGATTTTTATAATATCACCGTTAAAGACTTTGCTGGAAGAATGTCCACTCGTGATGAAACCGTACTGGCTCCGTTAAGTGATTTTTCCGCCACCATAATTGGCGTGGTTCGTGATGAAATCAGTGCGCAACAGCTTTTAACAGGTAACTTTACATACCAAGGGGATCCAAAGAAAGCCGCTGTGGTCAGTAATACTTTCGAAGACATTGTTAGCTCCAATCGTCACTATGAGGCCCTGTCGGAAGGTCGCTTTGATCTAAGTCGTGTGCTTGTTCAAAAATCTCCCCAACTTATTTCAAATGGTAGTGGTGGAGCTATACCAAATCCAAATCCAGCAGGCCTACTAACCACGCGTGCCTTTATGGGTGCGCATGCGATCGCTGGAACGAACAGACGACTTGTAGAGTTCACGTTTAGAGAATTCCTATGTACTCCTATTGAGAAATGGGCGGATGCTTACGGGCCTGATAACTATGTCGGAAGAGATGTGGACCGATTTCCAGGAGGGGATCACAATAAGTTTTCTACAACCTGTAAAGCTTGTCACACGGGAATGGACTCTTTAAGAGGAGCCTTTGCGCGGTTCACCTTCTCAAACGGCGTTATTAAAAATGCCTTTTTAATGCAAACTGAAAATCTTAACTCGGCTGATGAACAACCTAACACTATGAAACAAATGCCTCGCGGTGTTGCTAGTAAAATGAATCACAACGAAGAGAACTTTCCAAGTGGTCATATCATAGAAGATGATTGGTTTGAAAACACCTCAATCCGTGGATCTAATGCGGCTCAGTTTGGCTGGAGCGGTCCAATGACAGGATATGGGGTGAAAGAGTTTGGAGAGATGATCTCCAAAGCAAAAGCGTTTCCAAAATGTATGGCTAGGCGAGTGTACCGGTCCGTATGCAAAAGAGAACCTGCCAGTTTCGATCAACCCATGCTGGACAAAGTTGCTGATGACTTTGTCAGCGAAAACTACAATCTCAAGAAACTGTTTCAACGGATTGCTATTACTAACGAGTGTTTAGGAAATTAAGAGGTAAAGTATGTCAAACAAGATAAAAAAATACCTTTCTATTATAAGTTTGATCACCGTTCTCGCGGCAACGTCTTCCATTTTCGGAAATGGATGCCAAGGACCTGGTGATGTCGCTGGCAATTCCGCGGGGCTGAATTCGGAAGCTACCGATGGGGGCTTTGACGCCATTCCAGGGGAAAGAACGGCCTCAACGGTATATGCCAATCAAATTCTTTCCAATATGGTCTCTTGCGCAGGAATTGGTGCAGAAAGTGTACAGACTCGACAAGAGTGGGAAGATCGAAAGGGAACTCTCTCTGAAGACGGATTTGCTACAAATCTAACAGCTCCAATGCTTATGGGAGTAACAGCGATTGCTGGTGAGGTTTGTAATGATCTT
>JAGRAG010000456.1 GCA_020435025.1 Bdellovibrionales bacterium
TCAGGTAATGGGTCGATTTTCATAGATACTACAGCTTCCATTTTTGCCCAAAAAAATGCATTTAGATTTATCTGTTGGGTTTTTCCAGATGCTGCTTTCTGTAGTCCATTTAGATTGTGCTTCAAGTCTTTCCATATTTACTTTGGCCGTACCTGTTTCAATTAAATCAGACAGAATGGAGGCTTCTTCGTCTGTTACATCGACCTTCCAATGACAGCAGTAACCACATCCTTTTTTGCAACTAGCCGAAGAAAGATCGTGTAAGGCCATTTCTTTTTCAAAAAGTTGAAAGCCCTTTTTAGCCCTTTGTTTCGGATCTTTGATTTCTTTTATTTGATTGGTCCAGACAAAATATCTTTGCCGTAAATCCTGCAATATTTCATCAAATTGCGATGAAGACAACTCTTGGGAAAAGAACTCTAGGACTCTTACAAGAGAATAGGTCTTAATAGGAATGGAGTCTAAAAATTTATCAAGGAGTTGTCTGTTTTGGTGACTTTCAGATTCTAGCATTGAAACTCCTGCTCTTATTTTAAAAAGGTCAGAAAGCTTGAATGTTGGTCGGAGATTAAACTTCTGGTCTTTACTTTAATATCTCATGGAGTCGATTTATCTTGATAGAAAATAAATGGCTTCTTGTCGTAGAGCCTAAAATATTAGGCAAAGGTCTCTAGACTTCAGTCCGCTTCAAACCTCGGTCTAAAGCGGACGGGAAATTTTTTGAAATTAGCCAAGAAGGCTATTTAACATCCAAGCCGTTTTTTCATGGTACTCGATACGTGCACCAAGAAGGCTGTTTGTACCTTCGTCGTTTGCACCGTCTAACATAGGAAGTATAACTTTAGCGGTACGGGCGACTTGTTCATGATCTGCAAGAAGATTCTTTATCATTTCCGTGGCAGCAACTTGTTTGCGAGGGTCTTCTTTTACAGTAGCCAGCTCTGAAAACTCTGAATATGAGCCTGGGGCTTCCACTCCGAGAACTCGAATACGCTCAGCGATTTCATCGACAGCTAAACCCAAAGCCGTGTAATGCTCTTCAAACATCACGTGAAGGGTTTGAAACATTGGGCCAGTTACGTTCCAATGATATTTGTGGGTCTTTAAATATAATGTGTAAGTATCAGACAGAAGTCTTGATAATCCGGAAGCAATTTCCGTTCTTTTTCCTTCTTCAATTCCAGTATTCAATGCCATTTTCTCTCTCCTTCATTGAGTGGTTTTTGTTCACCTAGAAGCAATCCCATGTTATAGCAGAAATCTGAATGAAGAAAAGGGAAATAGCCTGTTCCGTCGGGAGCCGGGGTAAGGATTTGAGCTTCTATGCTACAGAGCGCATTAAAAAAAATTCATTTTGCCTTGGGGCTTCTATTTTTAGTGCTTGGTATCATTGGGGTCTTGTTGCCCGTATTACCAACCACGCCCTTTATTCTTTTAGCTCTTTATTTTTTTGATCGTTCTTCGGAAAAGTTTCATCGTTGGTGCCTTAAGATTCCTGGGTTTGGCCCGAGAATAGAGGAGTGGCAAAGGTATCGGATCATTCGTAGATCGGCAAAGATTCAGGCTGTTGTGATAATATTAGCCTCCGCAACCTATTTAGCTCTCAAAGAGAGCTTGAATGTGTGGATTAAATTGGGAAGTCTTTTGGTTATGGCTTGGGTCGTCGTTTTTATTTGGACACGTCGATCGGATAAGAAGTCGTGATTGCGATTCTTAAAGGGCGCAGCGTTATTTAAGGCCTTTTCTTCTTTCCCCCGTATGAGGGTTTCGATTACTCTAAGAGTTCTTTAATCGGCAGTGAGAGAATATGGGTCTATCAATTGAGTTTCAGTATTTTGTATTGTTTTCTTCACTGCTGCTGTTGCCGAAAGTCTTATTACGTTTTCAAATACCGACAGCCTTAACGGCCCTTGCTCTGGGTTTTCTTACGACATTAACATTGCAGTGGTTTCAAAATGATCAATTGATATTGATGCTTTCGCGTTTAGGGATCACCTCACTATTTTTGTTTGCCGGAATGGAAGTGGACTTGGAAGAATTGCGAGAAGATGGGGCTGTCCTCACAAAGCACTTGATTAAAACAACGGCACTGATCGTGGTAACAGGCGTGGGCGTTCACTATGTATTTTCCATGCCCTATCGAGCCGCCTTTATTCTGGCACTGGGGCTAACGACGCCATCGACGGGCTTTATTTTGAATTCTTTAAGAGGATTTGAGTTATCGGAAACTCAGGAAAAGTGGGTGCGAGTCACGGCCATTGCGAAGGAACTGGTAGCTATTTTTTGTCTTTTTCTTATTTTGCAAACAGAGACTTTATCGGGATTTCTAATATCTATGGCCGCACTTATAGCTATGGTCCTCTTGCTGCCAGTGGTGTTTCGTGTTTTTTTGCGAGTAGTTGCTCCTTTTGCGCCTGATTCTGAAGTCAGTTTTTTGATTATCATCGCCCTTCTTTGTGGAGTGATCACGACAAAGATCGGAACGTATTATTTAGTGGGAGCTTTTATTGTTGGCATGACGGCAGGGCGATTTCGTCACTTTATTGAGCATGAAAAGTCGCAGAATATGCTTTATTCAGTTTCCTTTTTCTTCTCATTTTTCGTTCCTTTTTATTTTTACAATAAAGGGCTGTCATTTTCTCCAGAGATGTTCTCATGGAAAGGCTTGCTTTTAGGGCTGACATTTTTGGTTGTGTTTTTGCCGTTGCGGTTTTCCACGGTTTTATCCTCAATTTGGTTTTTTATGAGAGATGTGTGGAAGGAGAGTGTGGCTATCTCAATACCTTTGTTGCCAACACTCATATTTGGATTGGTGATCGCTGGGATTCTCCAAGAGCGGTTTGAGGTTCCTAATTATATCATTTCAGGTCTCATTGTTTACACATTAGGTTCAAGTATCATTCCATGGTTTTTTCTAAAAAAAGCCCCTCCGGAGTCTTACGATACCTCGATGGTGAAGTGATGGATAAAGAGTTATGAAACCGCACCTTTTAATTGAGG
>JAGRAG010000457.1 GCA_020435025.1 Bdellovibrionales bacterium
AAACATTTTTAAATTGGTTCATACCTGCATTGTTAAAAAGTAAAGTTGGATCATTATCAGGAATCAGTCGAGAACTGGCGACAGCTTGATGCCCATTTTTAACAAAGTAATCAAGGAACGATTGGCGAATATCAGATGACTTCATAGGGACTCCTCGGGGTTTGAAGTTTCGAGAGACTCTCTCGAAAACAACACATGTCGAATAATAACGTCTTCAAAGCCACGTCGGTAGAGAAAATTGAAGGCCTTTTGTTTTTCTTCGTAGGTTAACTGCGAAGGAGGCCCAAATTTCTCTTCTAAGAGTGTGAGGGCATTCTTTTTTTCACTATCGGTAGAAACAGGGACTTTGGGAAGACCTTTTTCGGCAAGATATCGTTGGATGTACTTGGCTCCTTTTTTCTTTCTCTGGAGAGATAAGGCGACTCTTTCAGCTAACTCTTCGGGGGGGGACATCCACCCTTGCTCAGTGGCTTCTTTGAGGGCCCATTGAACAGCATCCGTCGTGAATTTGCGAAGTAGTTTTGATCGGAGCTCTTGAGCGGAATGGTCCCTTCGTGCAAGATAGTCGGCTAGTTTGTAAAGGGCCTGACGCTTGTCAGAGGAGCGTTCTTTCACCAGGATCTCCTGTAAGGTTATAGTTAGGATTTCTTAAACTTATCTCTTATCGAAAGTTTGTGAGGTTTGGAAGCTTTTCCTTGATGGGAGCTATCGGCGTCGCCGTCGCTGACGGATACATTCTCTACCTCAAGGTTTGAAAAGGCTTCCCATCTCTGGGATTTGTACTCTTCAGAACTCCAGTTCTCTTCACTCGGAGCCGAAACACCGGCAAATCGGATGGCAAAGTCCTCAGGAGAGCTAGATAGCTTTAGGGCTTCATTGTAAGATACTTTCTTTTTTCGGACCAATTGGATCAAGCTTTGGTCGAAGGTCTGCATGCCGTAGCTGGTTCCACTTTCTTCGATGGCTCGCTTGATGTCTCCAGTTTTAGTGGCGTCGGCGATCATTTCACGAATTCTCTGGTTGGCAATAAGAATCTCTACGGCGGGAACAAAGGCTTTTTTGTCTATGGTTCGGGCCAATCGCTGACTAACGATGGCTCTAAGGACGGATGCCAATTGGAGGCGAATCTGTGGCTGTTGATGCGGTTCGAACGCGGCAAGAATACGATTGATGGTCTCCATGGAGTCGATCGTATGAAGGGTTGAGAAAACCAGGTGGCCGGTTTCCGCGGCAAGCAAAGCGATCTCAATAGTTTCTTTATCTCGCATCTCACCAATTAGGATGACATCGGGATCTTGTCTTAGAGCGGCGCGCAGAGCCCCGGAATAAGAAAGCGTGTCTGTTCCGAGCTCTCTCTGTGTGATGAGACTTTTGCGGTCACGAACTAGGTACTCAATAGGGTCTTCGATCATTAAGATATGTTTGTTCTTTGTTTTATTAATTTCGTTGATGAGGGCGGCCAGAGTTGATGATTTTCCGGAACCTGTCGCGCCCGTAACTAAAACTAAGCCTCGCTCAAACTCGGCTACCGAGGCCAATGAAGTGGGGAGTTGGAGGTCTTCGAGAGAAGGAATTTCATGAGGAATGTTTCGAATCACCATGCGGACAGTTCCTCGTTGGAGGAGAACGTTGATCCGGAAACGTCCGAGTCCAGCAATCCCATATCCCATATCTAAATCGTTGTGTTCTTTGAAGTGTTTTTTCTGAGATGCACTCATGATGGTGTAGGCCATCTCTTCAATGTGACTAGCGGAAAGTGGTGTCAGATCTTTATCTAAAGGGCGCAGACGACTGTGAAGACGAATGACAGGGACAATACCTGCTTTTAAATGAACATCTGAAGCTCCCTTTTTCATGGCTAGCCGCAGTATTTCATCCAATTCCATGTCAATCCTTATGAACACTCAAGCCTTTTTCTAAGAAAACTTTTGTATCGAAGAGGCTTTTGATTTTTCCGTTATTTCTTTGCGTAAAATTTTTTTAGGAACAGACTAACACAGCATATTAATCGAACCGCTCCTATGGTTTCAATGTTAACGTATCTCGATCGTATCGGCAGGTCCGGGACATTCGGTTCTAGGCGTTGGCCAGGTCTAGCTCTTTTGGGTGTCAGGCCCCTTTGCGAAGGATAAGTTTTTGAAAAAAGAGATGATTATTAAAATTTTAGCTACTTGGTTTGGTTGCGGATATTCCAAATGGGCTCCCGGAACGGTAGGAACTGTGGGGGCATTGCCTTTAGTTGTCGGACTTTTTCTTCTCCCGGATCTTGTCTATATGGCTGTGAGCTTGCTTTTGACTCTACTGGCTATAGTGATTTCTATTCTTCACGAGAAGCAATTAGGAGTGCATGATAGTCGAGAAATCGTGATCGATGAGGTTGCGGGTTTTGTCATTGCGATGACGTGGCTGCCGATGACTTGGCAAAGTTTTTTAGGAGCTTTCTTGGTGTTTCGGCTTTTAGATGCATTAAAACCATTTCCCATTGGTCTTCTTGATAAGAAAGTACAAGGTGGCTTTGGCGTGGTTTTGGATGATGTCGCTGCCGGTCTCATTACCAATGTTTTACTACAAATTGTTTACGTTAAGACAAACTGGTTAGGTGTACAGATTCAATTATGATGGATACAGATAAAGAAGACCTGCTACGAAAAGTAAATAGCTGGTTTATAGAAAATAATAAGAAATTGAGTCTTGCGGAAAGTTGCACGGGGGGACTACTCTCTTCGTGGATAGCAGCCCAAGCGGGAGTTTCAGCTTTTTTTCAAGGCGCGGTGGTTTCTTATGCGGGCTCCGTGAAAGTCGGTGTCTTGGGCGTGACCAGGCAAACTTTAGAGTCTTGCGGAGAAGTCAGTACGGACGTCGCAGCGGAAATGGCCGCGGGTGTCTGTCAAAGAATGAACAGTGATTGGGCGGTCAGTATTACCGGAATTGCTGGTCCGACAGGCGGGACAGAAGATAAGCCTGTAGGCACTGTCTG
>JAGRAG010000458.1 GCA_020435025.1 Bdellovibrionales bacterium
CACCAGAATCTTTTTCTAAAATTATTTTTGAATCATTAAAAACCAAAGTTATTTGATCCTTGATCGAACTTACAAATTTAAATTTCAAAAAATATTTACCGGAAGAATCTATCAATAAGCTAGTTGACGAAATTGGTACAGCAACTTCTTCACCAGATATGATTTTCATCTTTGATATATCTAATGGGGCTATTTTTTGTTTAAGCGGAGTTATTTTAAAATTGATTGTAGTGGCTAGTTCAATCTCCTTTGAATCGCCAAGCCTAATTGGGATCAATGGGAGAAAAATTGGCCCAAAAAATGTCGTACCTATTGTAGTTAAAGGCTCTACAACAAGTTGATATTCTTTTTGATCAATAATGATTTTTTCATATTTACTATGAGTTTGCTTTCCTACGCTAAGCTTTTTGCAATAAGAAGCGGAGCTATTATCGCGGAAGCCACTTTTCTTATATGCGGTTGAGCAACTCAGGAGAGTCCAAAGGAACAACAAAATAAGAGCAAAAAATGAATTTGTCACAATGTCACTTTTCCCTACCTAATGCTTTTTGTCCATCAAGCAAATCATTTTCAGCAACTCGTGCTAACTTAAAAATGAGCCTTTTGGCAAGCGCATCTCGCTGACATGGACTAGATTGTCTAAGACTTTTCAAAATGCGGGCTTCGAGGATTCTAGGCATTCACATATAAGTTGAACAGTCATCTTGTCGATTAACCCGCTTGCCAAAGCAGTACCGGATTACACGTTGAAATCTGAAAAAAGGCGATCGTTGGGAAGGTTGGTCAGGATACGGGGAGGACCGCCAAGACGACATTGAGCATCGTGTTTTGCGCAAATCGAATGGGAATCGCCAGGTACTTAAACATTCCCGTCACAAATAGCCCAATCAGAACCATTTGCAACATCATTTGGTTGTCTTCTAACCAGTTATTAGCATCCCGAGGTAAAAACCGAGCCATGACTTTCCCTCCATCTAATGGGTGAAGGGGGATCATATTGAAAACCGCTAGTAATAAATTGATGTAGATGAAGGCATTGGCCATTTCGATTCCCGCTTGAAGACTTGGCGAATTGTGTCCAACGATAGCCCATAAAACCATCAAAATAGTGGCGACAAATGCCAGCAAAACATTAGAAAGAGGGCCTGCTAAAGCGATCCAAAACATATCTTTTTCGGGATCATTTAAGTTCCGAGAATTTACTGGCACAGGCTTGGCCCAACCAAAAAAAGGAATCCCGGTCACAATGGCCATTAAAGGTAAAGCCACAGTTCCAACAATATCCATGTGAACAAAAGGATTCATTGTCAATCGCCCCATAAGTTCAGCGGTATTGTCCCCTTTAAGCCGGGCCACCCAGCCATGAGCAAACTCATGAAAACAAAGAGCAAATAGAAAAGGGACATAAAAGAGACCCAACTGACCTAAAATTTTACTGACATTGATATCACCCATAATAGTAAGATATACTAAGGACCAAATAATGACAAAGCTGCTTTTGATTTTTCTTTTTTGCTATCCTCTATCCGCGTTAGGCTCTTACGCAAACTTCAATTCTATTCTTATTGGTGAGCGGGCCGCCGGCCTGGGTGGAGCCTTCACAGCGCTTACCGGGGACCCTTCAGCTTGCGCCTTTTACAACCCGGCTACGATGTCGCGTATGGAAGGTCACACGCTCAGCGCCGCGGTGAACCTATATAACAAATACGCCACCCACTTTGGAACGGACCAGGATTTTGCTGAAGCCCCGCTACGAATCAATCAAGGCACCATTGTTCCCGTTCCCTCTTCGAGCGGTAGTGTTTATAGCTTTCGTAACTTCGCTTTGGGTTTGTCGATCACCTCTCCGGATTTTAATACGTTTACCGGCGACGTGGAAAAAACGAGTTCCAATACCACATTTATCAACTTGAGGGATGAATCTCTTTGGGTCGGCGGAACAATTTCGCTCAACCTAACCGAGAAAGATTCCATTGGTTTCACTCTTTACTACACCTCGCACACAAATAATCTTCTAACGACCTCTCGATCCGTCAATGGCAGTGTCATCACTGTGTCGACCGAGGAAAAGTCCTTTTCTCACAATTCCCTGGTTTATATTTTAGGCTATTTTCGTCAGCTCTCCCCTCACTGGACCACCGGTTTGAGCGTGCGTCTCCCTTCGCTCCCGATTAGCGGTGATGGCTCTCTCCATCGTTTTTCCGTTAGCACCGATGGCACTTCTACATTTCCTGACGACATCAACTCGAAACTTGTTTTATCGCGAATCCCAGCAAAGGCCACCTTCGGGATCGCTTACGAAATCCCTTACAGTTGGTTGGTTTCTCTTGACCTCAATTACTATAAAAACGAAGAGTATTATGAGTTTGAAAACAGTCTTACCAGTGACAAAAACACCCACAAAGACACCTGGAACGTTAACTTAGGGGGCGAATACTTTTTTAAGGATTGGTTGGCGCTCCGTTTAGGGCTGTTTACCAATAATTCGTCGGCAGCGGAGATTCCTGATGTTGTCTCGATCCGAATGCTTGATCACATTCCCATGTGGGGTTTTTCGGCCAATGTTGCGATATATACAAGTAAAAATACCCGATTTACCTTGGGCGGGTATTACACAGGAGGCCAAGGCTGGAGCACTCAAGGCATTTCCGGCGCCCTTGCAAAAGTCCCAAAAAGCGTACAAATCTTCTCATTCTTAGTCGGCACCACCTTCCAACTGTAAGCAAGAAAACTTCACCTTAAAATTGCAGATGTCTTTCTTTTTTGGATTTAAGCTCCTTCATGCGTCCTCAAAAGCGAGTTTGGGTGGTGCGATGCTCACAAAGTGAGCGGCGCTGCTGCCCACCCTGTCTGAGTCTTTT
>JAGRAG010000459.1 GCA_020435025.1 Bdellovibrionales bacterium
AATGCGGCCTATCCGTCGTTTCGAGGACGAACCCTTCGTTATGTTCAGCACTGCGCTGAGATTATAGAAGCCATTCGAATGAAACGGGAGTTTCCAGGCATGAGTTCTCTTTCTCTTTCAAAGCAACAAGAGCTTTTCGAGCGAGTGAAGGATCACTTTGATGAACTCAAAGAGTATTTAAAGAAAATCGAATATATTGATCGAGAACTCCGCTTGGATGATATGAAATCCACAGTATGGACCATGCGTGCTTTAGCTCTTGTTGTAACTTTGATTTTTTTTGTTGCCCTGAGTTTCGAGCTCTATGCGGGCGTTGGTCATTCAATTAGTGTTGTTTATGACGATATGGCGTCCAAGATTTTGGATTTTATCTTCGGCTAGATTCCTTCACTCAAATTCACGTCACATTTGACGCTTTGTGAAAAATCTAAGTTTTTCGCCTTCTTAGCTGTCGAACACTTGTTGTAAGGTCGTAGCTTCCTGGCTATACTTGGCGCAGAGTGATGATCCAACTTACGAAAGACCACAAGGAGCCTTCATGTCGAATCCGACTCAAAAAAAATCATGGGCCGTCGGGGCGTTGATTCTTTCTTTAATGTTAGCTATAGGAGTGCACACTTATTTAGCATTTCACTATTATGATATTGAAATGGGAGAGATGAACTCCAAAAGCGTTTGTAATATTAATGAAACCTTTAACTGTGATGCCGTGAGTGCGAGTGAGTACTCTTCACTTTTTGGAATTCCAATCGCTCTGTGGGGAGCCACAACCAATGGGATTTTACTTTGTTTATTTTTATTTGCATTTTTAGGTTTTTCAGAAGAGCGCGAGCGAGTACTTAGGTATAGTTTTTGGTTCGCCACTTTTATCGCGGGCATGTCGGTGGTGATGGGGACTATCTCTGCCTTTTTACTGTCTACTTTGTGCCTTTTTTGCATAATTACTTATGGGCTGTCAGTGATCAGTTGGATCTCTCTTTGGGTGCTTCTGGAAGAGTCTTCGTTGTCAAAGCTTTCGGAGGATGTGCAACGACTTTTCGTCACTCATCGAGCAGTTTTAATTAGTGTGGCCCTCATTCCTGCTTTGACATTTTTGTTTCATTTTTCCATCCGTGAAAACCATTCAGGCTTAGATATAGATAAATATCTAGAAGGGTTTATTGCGGATTGGAAGAGTTCTGAGCTTCAGGAATTTCCGGTAGATGCTTCTTTGTATTCCAAGGCTACCGATGGAGCAGCTAAGATGTCCATTGTTGAGTTTGCGGATTTTCGATGTGGACACTGTAAAAGTGCCGTTGCTGGGCTTCATGCCTTCATGGCCAATCATAAAGGTACTGTCGAGATGAAATTTTACAGCTTTCCCTTAGATGGCATTTGTAATGAGATTATTGGTCGAAAAGGTGACGGAATCACCTGTCATTTGGCAAAGGCCGTTTATTGTGCCGCGAGAACGGACACTGATGAGGCAGGATGGAAACTCCATGACGTGATCTTTGATCACCAGTCTGACTTTAACTCAATGGGATCGGTGGCATCGGCTGCGGAAAAGGTCAAAGAGTTGAGCGCTTCTCTAATTGGTAGCTATGAAAAGCTAGAAGAATGTATAGCTTCTAACGAAACTCATGAAGCCATTCTTGCCCAAGGTAAATTGGGAGAGAAGGTCGGTGTCGAAGGGACGCCCACGATATTCATCAATGGCCGAAAAATTCAGCTAGGCGATCGAGTTAAGGTTTTAAAAAGAGTTTATAGGGAACTTCGTTAAAGTTACGGTACGTTATAGTTAGAGGTGACAATTGCTGGATCGGCATCAATGGATTGAGGCGAGAAAGAAAACCCTGCAAGGAATTAAAGATCAGGTACGAGTCTTGCTTGGTCCTGAAGAACCATCTATTACGGACTATGCCCGCTCCTATAAAGAGACATTTTTGGATCGATGGGATCACTCTTCGCGACGTGATCTCAGTATCGCCATTCATAGGTCAAAGATTGTTTTAGGTGGCGACTTTCATGCTTTTGCTCAGGCGCAGAGAGTGCATCTTCGAGTGCTACGCGAATATGAAGGCAAGCTCACGTTAGCTCTTGAGTGTTTCGAGAGTAAGCATCAAAAGTACATTGATCAATTTTTGGATGGTTCTCTTCAAGAAGATGAATTTTTACATAAAATCTCTTGGCAGGAACGATGGATTTTTCCATGGAGTCATTATCGCCCTCTATTGATGCTGGCGTTGGAAAAGAAGTTTCAAGTGGTGGGCATCAACAAATACTTTGCCCGTGCTAGCGGCGGTAATCTCTACAAGAGAGATCAACATGCCTATGGAGTCATCGAAAAGCTTTTTCAAGAAAACCGAGATCGTATAATATATGTTATTATTGGTGATCTGCATTTAGGATATGACCATCTTCCGGTACTGTTAGAAATGGGATTGGGTTTGAGTTCAAAAGAGCTTTTACTTCTCTACCAAAATGCCGAAACTTTGTACTTTCAACTAGCTGATCAGAACGTCGAGCATAAAGTCGAAATCTTGAAAGCTTCTGGAAATCGGTTCTGTGTTATGGGGGCTCCTCCATGGGTGAAGTGGCAGAGCTATTTAATGTATCTTGAACAGACGTACGATCGCGATATAGCGGAAGAAGAGGGGATCGATTACACGGAATACATGGTCTCTCTAATTGAATTTGCCGGTCTTGATTTAAAACTTTCTTTTTCTGCAAGTGAAGACGTCCAAGTATTTGATTCAGGACATGAGCTTTTTTGGGAGCATCTTTCCAATGATCTAGCAGTAAACGATTTAAAAGTGGCTCGTTATCACATTCAAACGGATCGAAGCTTTTTTTTGCCGAAAGATAGTATGTTTTACCTTTCTCGTTACAGTTTAAATCATTCGTCGGACTTAGCTGGTCAGTATATCCATGCAAAGTTGAGTCGAAGAAAGTTCAATTTGTGGAACTTCCCTGATGATTTTTTAAAGTGGATTTGGGTGCAAGCTGTAGGATTTTTCTTTAGTAAACTAGTAAATCATAAACGAAAGGCTGAGTCTTTAGCACAGATCAAACGCCAACTTTCCGCTATGAATCCACAGGATTTTGGGCGAGAGGCCTTGCAATTGGTTTTAGAACAAAGATTTTGTGAGTTTATTTTTATTTACAGCGGTAAAAAGCGTCCACGTATTCAACAGCCTTTAGAGTTTTCCAGTTACATAATAACGGGAAAAATATTAGGACAGATGATGGGCGAGCGTCTGTTTTTAGCTTTTAATCAGGGGAGAGTAGATAGAGATAAACTGATTGAGTATCTCACGCGTCCCTTAGATGGCAGTTCAAAAGATTTTGAACGATTCTATTATAATTTAGCAAAGAGATTTGAAAGTTCGACTCAGATCAATTTAGAAGGGTACAACTTGTGAGTAAGTGGTTTATTATTCAACAAGGCCGACTCACTGGTCCTCTGACTGTGACTGAAGTTCGGAAGATGATCCGAATCAAACAATTGGGACCCTATGACCGAGCTACAGATTCTTCAGTTGCTGGAGCCTGGATGGCTCTTTATCTTTGCCAACCATTTGAAGATAGTTTTTCTAGAGATGAAATAGAACAGGTCGATAATCTGTGGGTTGTTTTAAAAAAGGGCAAAAGTGACAAGGGCTTTGTGCAAAGAAGGCCGCTCAGTCTACAAGCGGTAAAAAGGGCCATTAAGTTAGGAGAGGTTTCCTATAGCGATTTCATTTGGCGTCCCGGAATGTGTCAGTGGTATCGAGTCTCCTTTCTCTCTGAATTCTGTAAGGCCGATGTTTTAGGATCCGTTGATTTTCCAGATGTTCCCACTGTTAGTTTTCCAAAAACAGAAGAGGTCACAGAGGACTTGTCTGAAGCGATTGTCGAACAGAGAACAAAGAAAGAACCTGTCGGTCAACAGCAAGTGGAAGAGATTCCTGTTGAGGCTGAAGGCCCCAATTTGGCAACTAATTTTGATGATCCAAAGGAGATTCAAGATTTAAAAAAAGCATGGGCAAAAAGGCAACCTGATCGCCGACAACAGCCCGATAGAAGATCCGTGCCTCGTCGACTTTTTGGCAGAGAGAGACGGCGTTCTAATTATTTTAATGCTGGCAATGCATTGATTTTTATTTATGAGATTTTTAAAAAAAGTGTGAATCGTCCAAAATTAGTTGCTTTTGCCGCTGTGGTTTTTATCGGAGCCGTTGTTGGAAGTTATATTAGCGTGATTACTTTAAAGGATAAAAATCAATCAACCCTA
>JAGRAG010000460.1:0-3293 GCA_020435025.1 Bdellovibrionales bacterium
TAAAATAGGGACATACCCTATATTGGTCTCCAAATAGCAAGAATTTAAGGCTAATTTAGACTCAAATGAGTGAAAATTCAGCGCGAAATCGGTTCAATTCTTTGACAAGTTTTCTGCACATGGGTAGTCCTATATTATTCATTTTTATAGATAGAAAGGGGCCTAGTGCTCGTTTTCATCTAGTCAAGGAGCCAATCTAGTATGACGGATGTGCAAACACAGGTTTCTGCCACCGAAGAGGGGACCTACGGGGGGTTAACCAAAGAGAAGTTAAAAGAGATGTACCAGTTAATGGTGCGATCTCGTGCCCTAGAAGAGCGACTTATTAAAATATATAAAGCGGGCGAATCCTACTTTTGGATTGGTGCACCTGGAGAGGAAGCTTTTGGTGTGCCGCTCGGAATGTTGGTGAATAAAGGACAGGGCCATGATCATGATTGGTTGCATTTGCATTACCGCAGCACGCCGACTCTGGTGGCATTGGGTATGCCTCTTATTGATTCCATTCGCCTCACAATGAATAGGGCCACCGATCCCAATACGGGTGGAAGAAATTTTTGTAATCACTACTTTCGGCCGGAGTGGAATGTGGCCCCTGTAGGTTCTCCTATTGAGGTACAGTATTCTATGGCAATTGGTACTGCTTGGGCCCAGCGAAGAAATAAAGCGAAGGGTGTTACCATTGTCACGGGTGGCGATGCTGGGACAGCTGAAGGGGACTTTGCCACCAGTTTAGTTTGGGCGAGCCGCAAGGGATATGAACTCCCCATGCTTATATGCGTGACGAACAACGGTTGGGGGATTTCCACGGAGTACAACGGCCAACATGGAGAAGAGAGCATCTCTGACCGAGGCTTGGCTTTTGGAATTAAAACTGTGACCGTCAATGGAAATGATCCAATTGCCACGTATAATTGTATTCAAAATCAGCTAGATTATATTCGAAAAACCGGTAAACCCGTTCTTCTGGAAGCAACAGTGTCTCGATTGTTTGGGCACTCTTCCGCGGATGGCGCCAATAGACGGCCGGGAATTGATTGCGTCGAAGAGTTTGAAGAGTATCTTTTAGCCGCGGGAGTTATCACCGCTGAGGAGGCGGAAGCGACTCGCAAGATTCACGAAAAAGAAGCGCAAGAAGCTCAATACCAGGCTCGCCAGGAGCAAGGGCCAACCCCTGAAAGCATTTGGGATCACGTCTACTACAACAATGAAAATGCAAATTGGAGGGCCTTTTAATGGCAAACATGGCTCAAGCCATTCGTATGGCATTGCATGTTGGAGAGTCTCAATTAGGCGTTAAAGATATCTTTGGTCAAGATGTGGGTGCGCCTTTAGGTGGCGTATTTACCGCTACTCAGGGTTTAGAAACTGCCTGGAACACTCCATTGGATGAAAGAGGGATTATCGGTATGGCAATGGGTATTGCTATGACAGGTGATCGATGTGTCGCTGAGATTCAATTTGTTGATTATATCTTTAATACTATGGATCTTTTGAAAATGGCGGGCAACACCTACTGGTCAACTAATGGAGGCTGTCACTTACCTCTGGTTGTCATGTCTCCTGTTGGCGCGGGAATTCGCGGGTCTTTGTATCACAGCCATAGTTTCGATGCTTGGGCCTCCAGATTACCAGGGTGGAAGGTGGTCATTCCCTCAACACCCTTAGATGCCTATGGGCTGATGCTATCAGCAATTGAAGATCCCAATCCTGTTTTATATTTAAATCCAAAGGCATTGATGCGCGTGCGTGGAAAGGAATTGATTCCCGGAGAGCCCACCGATGAAAAAATGCTCAAATCTATGATTGATGCTCCCATAGGAGATCGCTCTCAGTGGAAAGCCGATTGGCCAAAACTGGAAGATTTTCGGGTTCCCATCGGTAAAGGAAAAGTCACTCGTGAAGGGACGGATCTGACAGTCGTTAGTTATGGCAGACAGCTTTTGATGTGTAATGATGTGGCAGATAAGCTGCGTGACGAAAATATCTCTGTAGAGGTCATTGATTTGCGATCTATTTATCCCTATGACTGGCAACTCATTAAAAGCTCAGTTCGCAAAACAAGAAAAGTGCTATTTGTAAATGAAGATACCGAAGTCACTAATTTCGGCGAGCATTTAGCTTTGCGTGTGACCCGCGAACTTTTTTATGAACTATGGGCTGCCCCTGCGGTTTTAGCGGCACAAAACTTGCCGGGTATTGGATTGCATCCTAATTTAGAGGAGTCCACTGTTCCGCAGCCCCACGATATTGAACGAGAAATAAGACAACTTTTTAAAGAACAACCATAGGATTTTAGAGTGAGTAAAAAAACAAAGCAGACCGAAAGCGCCCCTAAGAAAGATTTTGATAAGTACTATTATTATCGAAAGTCCGTTCAATCCCCTGATAATGACGTTCTTTTTTTTAGAAGAACCTATCGAGAGCTAACAGGCACTTTTCCTAAGACTTTGTGCGAAGATTTCTGCGGAACTTTCGATATTTGCTGTGAGTGGGTTAAGTTGGGGCCGGAGCTGGAAGCAATGGGGATTGATTTGGAGCCAGAAACATTACAATATGGTAAAAAGAACTACCTTTCGAAATTATCCGAACAACAGCAAAAGCGCATCAAAGTGGTTGAAGGCAACGTTCTTGATACAAATTTTGGACAGTCAGACATCGTCGTGGCACTCAATTTTTCTTACTTTTTGTTTAAAAAACGTTCTCAATTAAAAGCCTATTTTGAAGCTGCTTACAGCAGGGTCAAAGAGGGCGGTATATTTATTGCTGATTGTTTTGGTGGAAGCCAATGTCAGGAACCTAATGAAGAAGAGACAGAACATGATGGCTTTAGTTACTATTGGGACCAAGACAGTTTTGATCCCGTCACTAACCACGCCCAGTTTTATATTCATTTCAAAGTAAAGGGTGAGAAGAAGCGGGAACGTTGTTTTGAATATGATTGGCGAATGTGGTCCATCCCCGAGATTCGCGAGATTATGGAAGAGGCTGGGTTTAAAGCTACCCATGTCTATTGGGAAGGTACCGATGAAGATGGTGAAGGAGATGGTGAGTTTCGAAGGGTGACTGAGGGAGAAGAGTGCGAGGCTTGGGTGGCCTATGTTGTCGCTGAAAAATAATCTTTTGCAGCTCACACTTTACTGAATCTTTGAATTCAACTGCGTCCTCGCTCCCTGCGGCGTGCAAAAGCACGCCTCAGTCGCTCCTCCTTGTTTCATCCAAATCTCCAGCAAATTGTGAGCTGCAAAGAGCACCTTTTACTGAATCTTTGAATTCAACTGCGTCCTCGCTCC
>JAGRAG010000460.1:3340-3767 GCA_020435025.1 Bdellovibrionales bacterium
TTAAGGGGGGTGTTGTTTATGAGTTATTTGAGTTCGGTGGCTGTAAACAAGGGAGTGTAGGTGAGTTTTAATTCGTCCAACTTTGTGGCTTTTCCTTCGCCTCTGTAAATGACACACAAAACATGATCGACCTCTGCACCTTGTTCTCTAAGAGCGATCGTGGCATCAACAACAGCTCCACCAGTGGTGATGACGTCTTCAATAAGGCAAACTTTTTTTCCAGTGAAGTCTGCCCCTTCTGCCAATTTACAGGTTCCGTAGGTCTTGGCCTCTTTTCGTACAAAGCACATAGGAATTCCGGTTTCAATTGAGATAGCCGTTGCCAAAGGAATTCCACCCATTTCCAAAGCACCTAGAACTTCTGTGTCGTGAGGGAGCATAGGTACCATAAACTTGGCAATTTCTTGTAGTAAATTCGGTTGGGATT
>JAGRAG010000461.1 GCA_020435025.1 Bdellovibrionales bacterium
CCGCAATTAAAGGGAGCAGTTTAAAAAAGAAAAGGACCGCTAAGCGATCCTTTAAAAATATTGGTTTTGTTGCGCCTAGAGACCATCTGGTAGAATTACTTTGAGATTTGCAAAGTCCCAAGGGGCAATAAATTCATTAGTGCTTAGAAAGGGAGCGTTCGCAACAGTTCCGGAAATTTCACTACAATCAGATCCCCATTGAAGAGTGTTCACCCCTGGATAGATGCAAATGGGATTGACTAGGGGTTGAAGAAATTGGCTGACTTGCTGTAGGGCTGTCGGTTCAGAAAAACCAATTGAGACTCCTAAATCCTTACAAATAGACGGATAGTTCGTACAAAGGTAAGAAATACCGTAGTCTTCGATTTTTGATACTTCAACTAAGTTAGCTTTTGCAATATAGATGGCGGATTTTGATACTTCCTGAGAGCTGACAAAGTCCGTATAGGTTACTAAACCTGTATCCGCACTTCCGGCCGAATCGCAAGAGAGGTCACTATCAAACTTCGTGGCTAGGCTGTTATAAAACGTGGATTGCCCAGTCCACATTTCTTGTTCGCGTTTCACAAGAATTCTTGCAGATTCAGGAGATTTTACATCTTCGTTATCGCAGGAAGCATCGGTGATCGTGACGTCGGTGATCCAAGATTTTTTTTCTTTATAAGAGACGGAGATATCTATTTTTCCACCACGTGAATTTTTATCTTGATTGATTTCATCGATATCGAGTTGTATTTTATAGTCGGTTTCGTTTGCATGAATAAATCCAATCGATTTCCCGTTTCTTTTCAAGAGCATTTTAAATTTAATAGCACTTTCTTTTGAAAAATCCACATCGATGTTGTCACGTTCAATATGAAAGTGACCGGTTGTTCCGTTGGGAAGAGGCCCTAAATTTAGAGCCGTTTGAAAAACAATGAGACG
Source organism: Bdellovibrionales bacterium (assembly GCA_020435025.1). Classification (GTDB taxonomy): domain Bacteria; phylum Bdellovibrionota; class Bdellovibrionia; order Bdellovibrionales; family UBA1609; genus JAGRAG01. The sequence continues at coordinate 925 of JAGRAG010000461.1, forward strand.
GCTCACGATAAATGCGTCTTTAGAGGTTTTTATGTAATGTTTAAGAAGCTTTGGCTGACAGCTGAAAAAATCATCTTTTTCACATAAATCTCCTGCTTTCTGAGTGGCTTTTTGAGTATTGGTACTCGTGATGGACAGAGGAGTTGGGACAAAGTCTTTTTCAACGGCTTCTAAATTTTCTGACATTTGATAAATAGCGGGATCTATTTCGGTTTCCTGCTGCTTGCCGCAGCCTTGAATTCCAACAAATAAAAGTAAACTTATAGTCAGTGCTTGCGCTTTTTGATTCCATGTAGATAATTTCATCATTTTCTCCTTTTCTGATTCTTAAACGACGAGAAGATACGCACCGCTGGAACTTTATGAAAAAACGAATGACGGCTCGAATGTGTGACAGCTTTTTTTGATCTTTTTCAGATTTTACCTAAATTATTGTAATTACAAATAAAACTACTCCCTTTTTCTGCAAATTTTAAAAGGCATTTATTCATTGCGGAAGAACTCCTTAAGAGGATTTGCGGTTCCCCATCTGTTCTCAAAAGACTCAAACAGCGTGGGCCCCCGGACCGCGCAGGCAGTGCCGCTCACATTGTGAGCAGCGCACCACCCAAACTCGCATTTGAGAACAGGTGGGGAGCTGCAAATCCTCTTAAGGAGTTCTTCCGCAATGAATAAATGCCTTTTAAAATTTGTCGAAAAAGGGAGTGATTGGATCACAAAGGGAGTGATTGGATCACAATGAAAAACTTAGTCCAAAAAATCTGTCACACTTTTGTGATTTTAATCGTTCCTACATTGATACATGGTTGTGCGGATCGAGGATGGCCTTTATCCTAAAAAGGAGTTTTCTCATTTTGAGACATCACCATAGGATAAGCGACGATGAATAATAGTGCGGAGATTCTCGATGGACGCGATGAAAGGACGGTCACCATGCTCTATCGTAAACTGGGGCCTGCAGCGCTAAGTAAAACTTGGCACATAGTCTTACGTCGAGATGTCGCAGAGGAAGTCGTTCAGGAGACGTTTGCGAAGATGTGGAAACAAGGAGTCCAATTTGATTCCCTCAGGTCTGCATATAGCTGGGTGTATAAGACCTGTACCAATGCAGCCGTCGACTACTTACGTAAAAAAGGACATCAAGAAGGAGTTTTAGTTGAGGGAACTTCAGAGGAAGAAGATCGAGAGATGTCGCCAGTGGACCGTGTGGCCCTCGGGGAGTTAATGCAGCTTTTGATTCAAGTATTAAATAAACAGGAATCCTCGTATTTCATTTTACAACATGTTGAGGGTTTGCAGCATGGAGAGATAGCCGAAGTATTAGGAGTATCACGAAGGACAGTTTTACGGCTTCAGCAAAGGGTCGATAAGAAACTAGCAAAAGTTAGAGGAGAGAGAGATGAAAAATGAACCACAAGATGCCTCTTCATCTCTTTACCATGATCAACTTGTGATCTTGGGTTTGGAGGCGAATTCAGGAGAACTAACTGCTCGACAGACTACAGAAAGGGAGCGAATACGAACGATCGATTTACCGCCCTTAAATTTTCCAGTAAGAAGTTCGTTGCAGTGGAGGGATTGGATCAAGAATCCCATGTTTTTTTTAAAGTTTTGGGCTCCTGTTGTGGTTCTTTCCGTGGCTCTTGTTGTGGGGCTTCCTTTTTTGTCTCCTAAAGATCGCTTACAATTTAAAGGTGGTCAGAAAGTCGACCTTTTTTGGGAGCGAGAGGGGCAGATCCATCCCTTAAAGGAGGGGGCGTCTTTGTTGGTGGGGGATCGTGTCTCTGCCACAATAATCAGTACAGAAAAGAGCCTAGCTTATTGGTTTGTGACAGATGATCAGTTTAAAATACTGACTCCATTGTCAGAAGTTCGAGAGAGTCGATTGGAGCTAGAACCAGGAGTATTGGGCCAATTTCAGTCCAGTGTGACTTTAGTAGATCCGA
>JAGRAG010000462.1 GCA_020435025.1 Bdellovibrionales bacterium
TGCCCCACCCAAAGCCATGCAAAAGTAAAAAAGTACAATAAGATACTACCAATCTTTCTCATTTTCTCTCTCCATACCTTTTTTCCCCTGCTCTAACTCCTTGGCGCGAATTTTTTGCTCTTGAGCTTTGATCTCTTCCAAAAACTTCCGAACGTCGCTAGGGGAAAGTTCTTTGCTTTTAAATTTCTGTTTCTTCTGCTGATTCGATGGGTTGTTCCGCTGACTTTGCTGTTCGTTTTGCTGATCCTTTGGATCTCCTTCTTTCCCCTGCCCCTCTTTTTGTTCTTCTGATTTGTCTTTGTTTTCCTGATCGGAATCGCCCTCACCACCACCTTGCTGTGCTTGCAGAAGCAACTCAATATTTGTTTTTACCTCGACAGATTCCGTATTTAAAAACAAAGCCCGTTGATAAAAATATAGAGCTTGATCATATTTCTTCTCAATAGTTGAGGTCACTCCCAAGTTAAACAAAATAGAAAAAACAACTTTCTGAGCCGACTCAGGAAGTCCTAACCACTTATCTGGAGCATCACCATAAAAAGCCTTGAGAGCCGCTTTAAAATCTTTTTCCGCTTTTACCGTTTCTTCATTTTTCAAGTGCCACAACCCTAAGTTGATACGCAAAATTGGATTAAAAGGATCTTGGCTTAAGGCACTCATTAAATTCTGATAAGAACGCTGCAACTCCGGTTCTTCCTGAGTTAACTGCTCAACGGCCTCATTATTAAGATTCACAACTTCCGGGGAAAGTCCCAAAGCTGGCCAAGCTCCACCCAACAACACAATCAGAGAAAGATACCGTTTACATCTCACTGGCGTTTCTCCTCAAAGCGCCCAAACCACAAACGCCCTTCTTTTTTCCGTTCACTCAAAGCGACTTCGATAAATGCTACTAACAATCCTAAAATTAAAAACCACTGAAATTTCTCATCATAATTAACCATATCAGCAGACTCAAATTCGCTTTTCTCTAAAGCATTAATTTCGCTTCGAATCTTATTTATCTCCCGACTCCCTATTGTAATATGATGAAAGCTCCCCTTTCCGGCCTGCGCGAGAGATTTTAAGATGGTACCTTTGGTACGTGATAAGATAACCTTTCCTTGCTTGTCTTTTCGGTACCCTCGCAAAACGCCTCGATCGTCACGAACAGGAATGGCGCCTCCTTTTTCAGTACCAAAAGCCATGGTAAATATCCGGGCCTTCATCGTTTGTACCAAATCTGTTGCTGCTTCTAAAGCACCTGGTTGATTGTCTTCGCCGTCAGATGCAATCAGCACAACTCGTGTCACAACACTGTCTTCACTATCTTCTTTGCCTCCATTTTTAAACGCAGACTTTGCTTCTTCAAGAGCACGCTTAAAGTCGGTTCCCTGAGTACTTACTGAGTCCTCAGATAACGACTCAATGTACATCTTTAATGCCGACGAATCTGTTGTCACCGGTGACAACAGAGCCGCCGACCCAGCAAAGGCGATGATGCCTATACGGTCCCCGCCTCCCATATCTATAAATCGAATCAGCTCTTTTTTAGCAAGGTCTAAACGACTTGGCCGTACGTCTTCAGCCATCATACTTCGCGAGACATCCACCAACATCATGAGGTCAACCCCTTCGCTTTTGACCTTTTTAGTGCTTTTCCCAGACTGTGGACGAGCAAGAGCTAAAATAAAAAATAAAATAGCTAAACCTTCTAAGAAAATCTTTATCTTACGCTTATTCAATGACAAAGAACTGGTTAAATACTGCCAACCTCTTTCCCCCAAACCTCGCTTTAACTTTTCTTTCTGTCGAAAAAACATCAAGCTAGCAAACAACCATATTAGAGGAACAAGTATTAAAAAATAAAATGCACTTTCGTTAGCAAATCTATACTGCACTAAGGATTCCTCCTTAGAAAAGTTCTTCCCAAAACAACGGACAATATATAGAAAAAAGCTCCAGCAAGCAGATAATTATAAAACTCTTCATCATATTTTACGAAACGATTCACCTCAATTTTTGTCCTCTCTAAATCGTCAATCGCATGAAAGACCTCTTTTAAACCTTTAGAAGTTGTTGCTCGCCAATATTTTCCACCGGTTTCGGAAGCCATCTTTCTCAAAAGCTCTTCATTGACTTTACTGTGCATCGGACGATAGCGCTTGATCTTCTGGCCTGTTGGAGTCGGTATATAAACAGGCAACTGAGCCTGTCCGTCTCTTCCCATTCCGATCGAATAAATTTTTACTTTGTAACCCTTGGCAATATCTAAAGCCGTTGCTGGATCAATTGTTCCACTATTGTTTTCACCATCTGTCAGAAAAATAACAATACGGCTTTTTGCCGTAGAGTCTCGCAAGCGCCCAACGGCGTTTGCTAAAGCAACACCTATGGCAGTACCCATTTTTATGTTTCGTGTCGTTTGCACTTCAGATAAGGACTGTTTTAATATTCTATAATCAAGAGTTAAAGGAACACGCGTGTAACTTTCTCCCGAAAAGACGACAAGTCCAATGCGATCAGAAACACGCCCTTCAATGAACTGCTGGATGGTCTCTTTAGAGGCTTCCAGGCGATTTTCCGCAGGCTGCATATCTTCAATCAGCATACTATCTGAAATATCAAGAGCCACGACAATATCGATACCTTCGACATTCTTTTTTATTTTAGTATTGGCTTTCTGCGGACGCGCTAATGCAACAATCACAAGGGAAAGCCCTAAAAGTTTAAGTAAAATAGGGAGAACGGCTAATTTTGCTCGGAGCGGCTTAGCCATCTTCTTAAAGTGCTGGACGGCTCCGAAACGCACAACGGGTGTTCGTTGCCTTCGATTCCAAAAAAGCCAACTAACTAACAACAGAAGCGGAACAAATAGCAAAAACGCCCACTCAGAAGCCCATGTCATCTAGACCTCCTGCGCTTTATCTGCGACACCCCATGGGCCACCAGTCGCACCATCTCAATAAGCTGTTCACAGTCTCTCTTTGTAATTCGCTCTTTCGCTTTTTTAGCTCGATCGAGTTCGGCAAACAATCTGCGAAGGTCCACTTCACGCTCAAAAAATATCTTAGGATGATATTTTTTTGTCTCCCTTAAAATTTGTCTCACCGAGCTGTGTTCAGCCATAACAAAAAGCTCTCTAACCAAATACATTCGATGGGCTCGCTCAATCTCTTCGACAGCGGTCAACCCCTGTTCCTGATCAAAGTCCCTTTCCGAGTAAAATCCTACTCTTCGCGAAATTTTCCTTAACTCCTTATTTAACTGGTTAAACGGTGTTAAGGCGGTTCCATGTCTTGTCAGCTCATCGATCATCTTTTTTCGATCCATCCGCTTTTTTAGAAAGCGAAACAAAACAATCAGGACTATTAGAGTCGCCGTGACAAAGGCTGCGTAGTACCACCACGGCTTCCGCATTTCAAAGGGTCCCATCGGACCATAAGGTTGCTGTTTTGGGTCTTTTATAACAGACTCCACAGTCCACGAAAGAGGGGACGTTTTCAACTTCTCCCCTCCTGAATCGGCTATAACAAATTCTACATCCGTATGCTGCCCAACACGATACGTTGTGACTTCAAGTTTCAAATCGGTCTCTGACACCGTAATCGGTTCCAAAGATTTTAAAGCATAGGAATCTTTGGAAGGAGCCGCTTCTTCTTTCTCGGCCGGCAACCAACTATAAATAGTCACGGGAGGCTGCAGCCTTTCAACAAAATCGCCTTTACAATAAAGTTGAAAAACCTCACCCACTGTAACTGAAGGCAAAGATTCACCGGAAGGTTTGGTCAACTCACAATTCCAGACAGGACGCTCCTCCGTCTTTTCTGTTGAGCTCCCTATAATAGGATTTGGGTCCTTTTTATCAGCCGTTGGCTCCACTAGCGATTTCTCCTCCTAAAAAAGGCAATCAGAGGATCTGTAAAATCACTATCTGTTCCCACATCAATTCGGCGTCTTCCAGCCCCTGCCGG
>JAGRAG010000463.1:0-165 GCA_020435025.1 Bdellovibrionales bacterium
AAGAAGGGGAAGTATTTGACCGACTAAAAGTGATCAAGGCTGGAGAGCGTCTTAAAGAGGAGTATGGCAACGAAGGATTCTTTAATACGATCATATCTGCACAATTCGAATCTGAAGGAGAAAAGGGGCAGGAAATCACATTTAAAATCGAAGAAAAGGACCCGT
>JAGRAG010000463.1:176-2775 GCA_020435025.1 Bdellovibrionales bacterium
TATTGAGTCTGTGACAGTAGTATCTGAAAATAAAATACTTGAGGAAAATATTCAGTCTCGTTTCCATAAATACTCGGGTAAATTATTTACCGAAACAATTTTAGGAAAGGTAAGTGCCACTTCCAACGACTACTTCCAAAGATATCGGTACTTAAAAGCAAAACTTCTTCAAAAAGATGTTAGTTATAACGAAGATAAAACCGTTGCTCACTTAAGATATGTAGTTGATTACCCATTTAAATTTGAGATTTACTTCAGTGGAAATGATAACTTTTCTATGTCAGACCTATTCCGAGCAGTAGACTTGCAGTCTATAAACAACTCGACTCTCAGTCCAGCACGAGAAATTGTAGAACGATTGAGAAAAGAATACCTTCAACAAGGATATGCCAATGTACGAATAAATTATGATGTCGAAGAAGATTCTAAAGAATTTAAAAGAAAAGTTAAAATTAAAATTGATGAGGGTCATCGAATAAAAATTGGCTCCCTACAGTTCACTGGTCACATATCTCGCCCTTCCGATTATTATGGAAAGTTTGTAAAAAGTAACTCTACCGAGCTAATTGCTCGAGGTTACTACAATAGAGAAGACTTAAATCTGGCATTTGAGAACCTTACAACACACCTGAAGAATCAAGGATTCTTACATGCAAAAGTACGATCAATTCGTATGGATTACAACAAGAGAAAAGATGCCGCAAATATTACCGCTGACTTAGATGAAGGTCCATTAACTCAAATTAGGAAAATTCGTTTTCAAGGAAACAAAGCTTTTCAAAGAATCGAACTAGAGAAGTTGTTATTGATATCTAACAACTCTCCCCTTCACTTAAGAGACCTCGAAGAAAGTCTTCAAAATCTAACGGACTTTTACAAGTCACATGGGTACTTGGAAGCAAATATTTCTCAAGACAGATCAAAATTAGTAAGGTACAACAAAACCGAAACTCAAGCAGATATCTATTTCGAAATATTTGAAGGCCCTCAAGTTATTGTGGACTCCGTCAGAATCGAAGGAAATGTCCATCTCCTTGATGAGGTCATTTTAAGAGAAAGTGAACTTGTTCCAGGCATGGTTTTAACGCCTGATGATATATTAGAAGCTAAAGGACGACTTAACAAATTAGATGTTTTTTCTAATATAGAAATTGATACAAATAATAAGTTCACCACTACTTCAAAGCGAACAGTTATAGTAAAAGTCACTGAACGCAAACCCGGGTTGTTTAAAGTAGGTGCTGGGTTTACAGATGAAAACCAGATCACCGTTCATGGATTTACAGGAGTTAGTTTTGTTTGGCCATCTACTCGGGTTTTAAGTACGCGAGGAGAGGTCAGTGAAAGTTTAGCGGAGCCTCATTTCCCAGAATACAAAGTTACAGTTGGATATTTAGAGCCCTATCTTTTTAAATCCAACTGGAAAGGACGAGTCAATCTTAGTCGTAAAGTCGTTGTGGACGAATACTTTCCAAGTCAAAAGGTGGCGACTATTTTCGAAAGTAACAAACTTGCTTTTTTGGTCGAACGAAATGTGACATCGAAATTTAAATTTATTTGGAACTTTTGGACGAAAGAGCAAAACCGTTCAATTTTGAATGACCCCACTAAAACACTGCTTGTTCCAAAAACAGATGGGAGCCCTCCTGAAACTTTTGAGCCTAGTACCCAGGATATTGTTACAATTGGCCCAGCACTAGACTATGATGCACGTGACAATCCTTTTTTACCTACCGAAGGCTACCTGTTACGTTTTAACATGGACTATTCGGACCCTATAATTGGAAGCTCTGAGAAAATTAACTTTTATCGATATCAAGCTCAAGCCAATCACTACCTAAAGTTCGGGCGAACTGTATGGGCTAACTCGGCTCGCGCGGGATATGGCAAAAATCTTAGTGACGAATCCGGAAGTGGAATTCCAACAAGTCATGCATTTTTTCTTGGAGGTATTTCTACTCTTAGAGGATTTGGCGGTAATTCAACATACGAAAGGATTCCAAACGGAATTGAACTTCCTGTTGTAGATGGTAGTAACGACTTGATCATTAGCGACGATACAACATTTTACCTTTATAAGTCAGAGTTTCGCTTTACTGTTTGGGATAGCTTCGGATTAGCTCTTTTTTATGACGCTGGAAGCGTAACAGTTAAAGGAATCAAAATGGAAAACCCAATACGCCAGGCAATTGGTTTTGGTCTTCGGTATAATACCCCGGTTGGTCCCGTTAGCTTAGACATTGGCTTCAAAGTCGATCCACAAGAAGGTGAGGACAAGTACCGGGTTCACTTTTCTTTTGGAACCTTTTAGACTATAGACCCCGACCTACGGGTGGCTCTTTTAAAGAACTTTCTTTGCAGAATTTAACTTTGTCAAAAATACTTTTATAGTAGTACTGAAGAGGAAGGCCGTGTCGAATTCTCCCAAAAAGCTGTTCAATGCAGGTGATAACTTAAAAAACTTCGCTATCGGAGGTTTTCTCGGACGCTTGGGTCAAATCGAATTCTATCGGTCAACTGATTCCTCAAAAAAAGAGCCCGTAATCATTTCTGCATTGCCAAAGGGGAATGATCCGCAATCTGAGCTGGCTCAGCGCTT
>JAGRAG010000464.1 GCA_020435025.1 Bdellovibrionales bacterium
GTGACTGCTTTTCCAATTTCTTAAAAAGGTCTGCCAAGAGCGTTTCTCTTTCCCCCGTGCGAAGCGGGCGAAATCCACAGTCGTAAGCGCTCACAAGACTTTCAGGAACTTCAAGTAAAAACCTGGAAGGGGCCGATGGACGCCACACTCCATAACGCTTTCGCTTTCTTGCTCGCGTAAAAACCAGACGCTCTTTGGCACGGGTGACACCAACGTAAAAAAGGCGGCGTTCTTCGTCGATACTCGTGCCCAGCGTGCGATGGGGAATAATGTCTTCTTCAAGACCGATCATGATTGTCACAGGAAACTCTAAACCTTTACAGGCATGCAAGGTTAAGAGCTGCACCTTATCAGGAGTTTCCTCTGCACTTCCCTCATCCACTGTGTCACGCAATTCCATACAATCAATAAACTCCTTAAGAGTTTTCAGGGTCTTGCCACCTCGACCAACAAAACTATCTAAGACTCGCCCTAAAACCTCTATAAGCCGCCAACGCTTAAGAGCTGTCGCTCCATCTTTAAAACCCTTAAAAATGAAGTCACGATAACCGATCTGCACAAAATACTCTACGAGACGGTCTCCACAAGCCACATCAGGTCCACCCATCAAAACGTATTCCGGAAGCTCTTTTAAAATTTGAAAGTAGCTTTCAATTTTTTCCCCCGTCTTCTCCGGAATCTCTGTCTTGTTCCACCGGTGAGCCGCCGCCGGAAAGCCAAGATGATGTTCATGTCCATACTCTTCAATGGCTTTAATTGTGGTTTCACCGATTCCTCTGGGTGGAATATTAATGGTTCTTCGCACAGAAATTTCATTAGGAGAGATGGCACTTCGCAAAAAGGCTAGAATATCTTTCACCTCACGCCGATCAAAAAAAGCGGATCCACCTGTTAAGGAATAAGGAATACCCGTCCGGCGAAACTCACCCTCAAGAAGCCCTCCTTGAGAATTGGAACGATACAAAATGGCAATATCTTTATAGTGATAGCCCTCATTTAAGAAAAACTGAATCTGGTCACTGATGTTCTCCACTTCTTCTTCATCACTTTCATAGACAAAAGACTCAGGAGTTGCACCCACATCTTCGTATCCTGATGGGATGAGTACTTTATCGTGACGGTGGCTGTTTTTTTGAATCACGGCATTAGCAATGCTTAAAATGGCTTCGGTAGAGCGATAGTTTCTCTCCAAACGAACCACTTCGGTCCCTTTAAAGTACTTAGGGAAATTTAAAATATTTTGCACCTCAGCCCCACGCCAACCATAAATCGACTGGTCATCATCGCCAACAACCGTGAGATTTTTCTCTTCACCAGCTAACAACTTCACCAATTTCATCTGCAACGAATTGGTGTCTTGGAATTCATCAACCATCAGTTGCTGAATGTTGCGATGATAGGTCTCACGTATACCACTGTGCTTTTCTAAAAGCTCAATCGGGCGCAAAATAAGATCCTCAAAGTCGACCACACCCAAAAGCTCTAACTTTTTAATGTATTTCGGTAACAAAATCTCGGCCAAGTCTTCGTAGGGATCATCGGCAAGACTTCGCTCCACACCTGTCTCCCGCCAGCGATTGATAATTGCCAGTAATTTTTCTAGATCAAAACTGTCCTTAGCAAAATGGCTGATCTCCTTAATTAGATCTCTTAATACGGCCTTGGCATCACCGGCATCAATGATTCCAAATTGTTTGGGCAGTCGAGCCTCTTTGTAATGGGCTTTTAACATCTGTAGACCAAAAGAATGAAAAGTTCCTGCGGAAATCCTTTTAGCTGATTTGCCTAGCTTGGCAATCACTCTCTCTTTCATTTCTCGCGCGGCTTTGTTTGTAAAAGTCAAAACCGTGATCTCATCAGGACGACAGATTTGATCAGCTATAAGGCGACCCATACGAGCCACAAGGACAGTTGTCTTGCCTGATCCAGCACCAGCTAAAATCAAAAGAGGACCAAAATTATGAAGAACTGCGTGTTTTTGCTCGTCATTCAGCCCTCGCAACCAAGGATTTTCTTTCATCGATGAAGATCCTTAATTTATAAAGAAAGCTCTGGTTCACTCACGCTGTACTTAAACGGGAAATCAGTCACTTCAACGTCACAAAGCTTCATAGATTTCACCCATTTCTTGTTAGGCGCGTCCCAACGAAAGCCCATATTCTTTGCTTTGTCCTTCTCATCAAACGAGACATGTGAAGTCACCATAACATTGGGACTCTGACTTCGGGCAATCACTTGATCTAAGGGGTATTGACCTAATATGGAAAGCATCGTCAGAGTATCAAAGACCGCTCTATGTGCGTAAACATTGACAAATCCGTGTTCCGCAGCAAGGTAAGTCAATTTTCGAGTTCCTATTTCTTCGGGATAAGGAACGTCTAAAACCGTATCAATCCAAGGACGCTCATACTCATCACGCATTCCATAATTCAACAATTCTTGCTGATAGAACCCGCGATCAAATGCGGCATTGTGGGCAACAATATAATCACATTCTTTAACAAGGGACTGCAATCTTTCAAAAGCTTGGTTCCCATCCACTCCAAAGGTCTTAAGAGTTTCATCATCAATGCCTGTCACCTTAACAATCTCTGGACTTAATCCTGAAAAAGGTGCCGGAAGAACCAATTCGGAAAACAGGGCTTTGGGTTTCTGACTATCGGTATCCCAAACCACGGCGCCAATCTCAATGACTCTATCGGTTTGCGGACTTAAACCAGTCGTCTCAAAGTCTAAACCCAAAATCAGCATGAAAACCTCCTACGGAATTTCTATAAAGGAGAGAGTCTCTTATGTTTATCTCCTAAAGACAATGGCCAACTCTCTGTTCTATGTGGGGTTCGAGGCCCATGAGCCGATCCATTCTCTAGAAGAATCCCTCAAAACCTTTCTAAGGCGCTCACTCAAGGCGCAAGTCGTCTTCGG
>JAGRAG010000465.1 GCA_020435025.1 Bdellovibrionales bacterium
AACGTGTCAGTCCTGGGCTTTGGCGATTCCGTGGAGCAATAGAACTATCACCAAAAATCTTATCAAAAACAACTTTTACAAGTGAATGAATAGAAGACAGGCGCAACTTCGCAGGCAGTAACTGTAACTTTCCAGCGGAATCAATAATTGCATTGATTTGCCCATAATGAATTGTCTTTTCCGGCTGCAGATTCAAAGAGTTCCTAAGAAGCTTAATACCTAACTCCGATGTAGACACTAAGATCTTAAATCCTTTTCCGTACAAAATCGGACCATTCAGTATGTGGTATTTATAGTTCAGCCACACTACATACCACTGAGCCAGAGCTGACATAAGAGGTTTCCAATCACTTGAGAGAACGACATTCTGTGGAGGACGGACCATTGCCGACTTGAAAGCCTGTAATAGGGATATCCAATCCTCAGCACTGTGCCCATTTTGATGAATCTCTCCCCAATTCGTAAAAAGTCTCACTTCATGCACCAGAGCCGAAAAGGAATCTAGAGAATAGCTTCGTTCGGAACGAGAGATCCAATCTCCGAGTTTCTCGGCATTTTGCAAAAGTACATCAGTCGCAGGGACTAGATTGATAGAAGTACTGTCCCCTTCATGTATCGATTGAGCCTGTAAATTGTAAATTCCTAAATAAGGCTTAACATCTAAAAGGATATCTCCTAAGAACCCAATAAACTCACCTAAATGAAGAAGCTCTTTCCGAGTTACCTCAACTAATTGCCCACCAACTAGAGCGACTTTAAGGATCATCAACTCCTTCACCAACCGATCTGGAATCGTACGGTCTTTAACAAAATATCGTTCTATAAATCTCTTAAACTCTTCAGGAGTATAACTACTTCGGCTTTGGCCATGTGTGTACCTCTCAAATTGCACAACAGATCTCTGCAGACAGTTCATCACCGTTTTAATTTCAGGAATCGACATTTGATCTGAAAAATAGCGAGAAATATGAGTGCCGATATCACTAAAGCAATTGTACTTATCTGGAGATACCACAACCGGTTCAGGTTCAGGGGTTTTGTCATTTAGACTCAATCCACATCCCACTAATGAAGTGTAGCTATAAAAGATTCCACCGATAAATATTGAAAGCAGGGAGTATCTAAAAAACATAGGTTACTCCCAATTGAACACGATCATTTCCCTGGTTTCTAAAAAAATACTCCCCTTGCGAGTGACCTTGTGATCCCACTACATCAAAATTGAAAAAGGCCGTCCAGTGACTGTCCGCCAGGTAACGAACAGTGCCTGATAGGAGACTTCCTTGCACCGTCGGCGCAAACAAATAGCGCAGACCCAACGAAAAGTGATTTGATCTCCAGTTTCCTGCACGTGTGTTCCACAAGAAACTCCAAGCTTCATCAAAAGGTATTCTTTCAAATGCATTGGCTGCAGCATTTCCAACGAGGTCCTCGCCCACGAGTCGCTCTTCA
>JAGRAG010000466.1:0-2372 GCA_020435025.1 Bdellovibrionales bacterium
CAGATCCAAGAAAGATCTATTTAGTGCTAAGAGAACTCAAGGTAGTACTGAGCCGAATTGAAAAAATGGAGTTAGCTACTTTTCTGTCGATGATAAACAACAAGGGTGTTGAAACGAGAAGCACTAATGAAATTCTTAATATAGTTTGAAAAGTTGCAACATCCTTAACGATATATAAGAAGGGGCTTACTGCAAGTAAAACAAAAAGCAGAGTAATGACTCGGTCAAACCATTTAATGTTTTTTGATTTTAGAACGATTATTTTTTTTCTAAAAAATAAGGCGCCGTATGCTGCAAAAGCAAGATATAGAATATAGAAACCTTGCTTTAAAAAGAAAATATTATTGAGTGTGCCACGATATTCAGGTCGTAGATAGTATAATAGGCTAATTAGAATTATAATAAAGATTACGTGTTTCATGAATTCTTTCAATTATTATTCAAAACAATTAATTTTTTTGCCCTAAAATAATAGTAAGCGCCAACGAATCCCCACAATAGTGAGTACCCTTGTAAGGAAGTTATTAGATCAGGACCAATTGACGAGTCACTTCCTAAAGTTAAGTTGTAAAGTAGTAAATAGACTGCTTGACCAAAGCCAATTCCGCCAGGAGAGACAGGTATGGCTGTAATAACTAATGCCACGGGAATAACAAAAAAATGGCTTGCAAAGGAAATATTATAACCCATAGCAAGTCCGGAAACATAAAAAGTGAGTATGGTGGAGAGCTGGGAAACAAAGCTTAGTGATAGCGCACTTAATAAGATTTTCGAGTTATGTCGATAGGAGTAGAGTTCCTTTTGAAGAGATCTGATTTTTTCACTAAATGGCATGAGGTTTACTAGGTAGGTTGCAATCTTGTTGTTAAAAGTCTTTTCTGAAATCATTAAAATCGTAAGTGCAATAAGAAAAACTAATAAGAGTACTATAAAAATCGCTATTCCTTGGAGTTTTTTTGAGCCCTCTATAGCCCCAGTATTTAACAAAAGAGAAAAAGCTCCGAAAAGTATCATTGATATAAGACCAATATACCGGTCTACTATTATCGAGGTTGCGGCAGGAAGTTTTTTTTCTGTATTTCCTTTGAGTAGATAATACCCTTTGATGACATCTCCGCTCACTCCTCCAGGGATAGCGAAGTTGAAAAATTGTCCGATATAAGTTAGAGGAAGGGCCTCTTTAAGAGATATATTCAAATGTCTGCTCTTCATAATGAGAACCCAGCGATAGGTATTAACAACAAACGTTAAATAGATGAATATGACTATGGGAAAAAAGAAAACTGGTTGAAAAGCTTTGGCGACGACCTCTAAATTTAAGCTTCCACGGGTAATCACCCAATAAATTAACGCAAAAGTAATGATTGTTTTTAAAACGAATTTAATTTCAGTACTATACTTAAGAAGTAGGTGGTCTGACTTTTCTTTGCCATTGGCTTTGAATTTTTCCAAAGATCTCTCCTAAAAACAAGGATAGCTTTTGTAGCCATTCCACAAACAAAACGACGTGGAATAGATAACATAAATCCAAGACAGGCTTATATCAATGCTATGTATTTAAGTATAATTCAATGTCCGTCTGCGCGTAATAATATTGTCGTACTATAAGTATTTTTCTCCGATGCGTCGTGTTCGTACTTCGACACAGGGTGTGCCAAAAGCGAGCTGATTGGAATTAATATCGTTGATAACGGTAGATCCGGCTCCAACAACAGAGTTTTCTCCGACAGTAACATTGTGGATAATATTTGCTCCTAAACCAACAGCAGATAGCTGTTCAATATGAACACTTCCTCCTAATGTACAGCCTGGAGCTAACGACGAAAAATCGTCAATATTACATTCGTGGTCAACGGTAGATCCCGTATTTATGATGGTGTGCGATCCGATTTTACAGAAGCAATTAATCGCTGTGTTAGCCATAACAACCGTGCCGGATTCAATTGTTGTGTGTAACCCAATGGTTGCAGTGGGATGTATGGCAGAAATAAAAATAAAATCAGGGCAAATCTTTATAGTATTAGTAACTATTATCTTTCTTGTGTAATTGTCCCCAATGGCAACGATTCCTCTTTTTGAAATTTGAAGGGCGTCGTTAAGTCCTAACCTGCTATGTCCTAAAAATTGACTTTCTGTAGTTGGATCTTTGTCGACAAAAATAAAATTTTTATATCCTCGAATATTAAGAATGTCCCAGACGACTTTAGCATGTCCGCCACATCCAAATATAAGAATGGGTTCGTTGTCCTTCACGGAGACTCCTAAAGTTCATATAGCGTAATGATCTCGTTCGATAACTGAAGGTCATTTCGAATTGTCGTAGCGATTTCATTTTGATAAAACCGAGAAGAAATCAAAATAGGGCAATCATA
>JAGRAG010000466.1:2392-7921 GCA_020435025.1 Bdellovibrionales bacterium
AGGAGTATAAATAGGAACGTTATTAATAGTTTCTCCTGTAAATTTTGGATTTGAATCAATAAAAGCATGGATAGTTGCTTGAGCAAGCGAGCTAGACTCAAGCAAGTGCAAAGTATGAGTCCCGGTTCCCCAGACAACAATTGGTTGATTTTTCGTTACATACTCCGAAATTTTTTGTGAGATTTCATCTTCGATACGTTGGCAAATATCGACATATTCAGCAATTGATTTGCGTGACTTTTGTTCTCTGGTAATGGGTTGAATAGAGCCCTTTCTGTAGAGACCGAGCAATACAGGCTCTTTTGTTCCTTTACTATATTCAAACGCCGTTTCCAGAGATTTTTGGGATTCAAAGCCATTGTGATTCATTAAATTTTGGAGTGATTCATCGGTGAAAAAATTAATGTGTTCGACGCTAAATTGTTGAAAAGGAGCATTCATGAACTGCTGAAACTGCCCGGCATTAGGGGCTCCAACAAGAACTTTTCCACCATTAAGTAGAAGATTTTGAAAAACGCTAAAAACCTCTGAAAAGTCCACTATATGCTCAATAACTCCCATAAGTATTAATAAATCGTATTTTTGATCATTTACGCGCGATAAGCTCGCGAAGGAGCCCTGATTGACATTTAACCCAAAATTTTCTTGTGCAAATTTTGCACAATTAGGAGAGGGGTCCACTCCATGTAAGTTGGAGAAGCCTCTTTTTTTAAGCTGATTTAACAACTGGCCAGTGGAGCAACCTATATCAAGTATCTTTAGATTTTTATCTGATATTTGGCTTTCGATAAACTCAGCAATTTGTTTGAAAACGTGATCATGATTTATTGAAACTCCGTTATTATGTGAATATTCGTATTTAGAGTTCTCACAATAATATCTATCGAAAACTTCTTTATGTGGAATGTGATCGGCATACGCCATACCGCATTCAGAACATGTAGTAACCGAGTAACCAGTAAGAAGATCGTTATTTTCAGATATACTGGAAAAGTGCTGTTGATACAGAGGAGAACTGGGGGCTCCATCACATACCGGGCAGTTCCTATGGGGCAGATTTGAATATTTCACGAATTCACCTTGGCCAAATTATTAAACTGATAATTGAGGACTTTACCAATATTGTGGATAATTTCCAGAGAAAATAGTCACTCTATGTAATAAAGGTTAGAAAATATGAGTCCAGTTCGAGGAATAGGTCGGGATGGCTTAATGACATGACATTTTTGTGAAGTTAGTGATGTTTCTGGCTATATTTAAGCCTTACACATCTCAATATGCACATTAATTCTTCCATTACTTGACTCGTGTAGCCGGGCTGAGAAATAGTTTCTGGCGATGGATGCTATATTTGGTTATTTCCGGCTCCATTAGTTAGTTGTAGTGGATTAGTTTTTCGATATACATGGGGGAAGAGAGTCTATGGATGTACAGGAATTTTCAGTTATTGGATTAAAATTGATAAAGCCTCAAGTGTTCGAAGACAAAAGAGGCTATTTTTTAGAATCATTCAATAAAAATGTATATACATCCGTAGGCATAGCTAGAGATTTTGTACAGGATAATGAATCTTTTTCGGCGAGAGGAACTCTTCGAGGTCTTCATTTTCAAACTGGAGATTATGCGCAAGCCAAGCTAGTTCGAGTTATTAGTGGCGAAGTGTTAGATGTTGCAGTTGATTTAAGACTGGGTTCACCAACTTATGGGGAGCATATATCTGTGGTGTTAAGTGGTGAAAATAAAAATCAATTTTTTATACCCAAGGGGTTTGCTCACGGTTTTGTCGTATTGTCTGACACGGCGATATTTAGCTATAAATGTGATCAATTTTACAATCCTCCCAGTGAATCTGGAATAATCTTTAATGATCCAGATTTAGATATTGATTGGAGAATACCAGTTGGCGAAATCATTCTTTCAGATAGAGACAAACAATGGGGGACTTTTGCGAGTTATAATTCAGGTTCTCATAGGTTCCGGTATTGAAGGTTTATTTTTATGATAGATTTTGGTTTAATAAGTCGCGAATGCGAAAAAAATTTTTTAAGAAATCAAGTTTGGCTCAAGGAACTAGAAGGCAAGAAAATTTTACTGACTGGAGCCACGGGCTTTTTTGGAACTTGGTTTTTGGGTAGTTTAAGTGCTTTAAATAAATTACTGCACCAGCCGGTTAAGATAGTGGCCTTTGTTCGGAGTGAGCAAAAGGCTAGAGAGAAGTTTGAGGGAGTGAGTCACGATGTTGAGTTTATAGAAGGGGATCTATTTCGCTTAGAAGGGTGTAATTTAGATGTCGACATAATTATTCATGCGGCGGTAGGTGGTTCCCCTGTTCCTGAAGAAGAGAATTCCGAGTTATTGTTTGACAATATTGTGGAGGGAACTAGGTCTGCTTTAAAATTTGCGGCCAAACGGAATATAAGTTCATTTTTGTTGATTAGTTCTGGAGGGGTTTATGGCCCAGTCCCCAAAGAAGGTTCGCCCGTGAAAGAAAATTATTTAGGAGTTGAGCCGAGCATGACTGCAGGATATCGATCTATGTATAGTATCGGAAAAAGAGCTGCAGAAAATTTAGGGGTCGCTTATTCTCAGAAATTTGGGTTTAAATTCGTGTCTGCAAGATGCTTTGCTTTTGTTGGCCCTTATTTACCAATGCAATCTAACTTCGCGATTGGAAACTTTATTCACGATGCTTTAACTTCGAATAAGATTATAGTTGGTGGAGATGGAACGCCTGTTCGTTCTTATATGTATATGTCAGATTTAGTAACTTCGCTGTATGCCCTAGCAATTAAAGGTCAGTCGGGAGAGGCCTATAATGTCGGTGGTGTTCAGGAAATAACTATTGAAGATCTAGCTTATTTGATTAGAGATTCGTTGTGTCCCAAGGGAAGTGTAGAAGTGAGGGAAAGTCGTCCACAAATGCCGAAAGACAATCTCTATGTACCTAATTTAGAGAAATTGAACTCTTTAATCCCCATCAGTGAATTTGTTAGTTTAAGGCAAGCAATTGAAAAAACAGCAAGCTGGTACCGAAATCAATTGTCATAAATCCCTGGTTGCAAATTTATGCAGGGTCATATTAATTTTAAAAATTTAAGGCCGCTAGCCTAGCCTTGTTGAAATTCCAATAACTGTCTTTCTGTCAAATGAACGATGTCACTAGAATTTTCATAATAGGTCCTATACCATTCAACCGTCTTTTCGATAGTTTCTTGAAAGCCCCAACGAGGTGACCATTTTAATTTTGCCTTGGCCTTAGAGCTATCTAATTTCAATAGGCCAGCCTCATGTGGTTGAGGAGCCTTTTCGATGACGATGTTACTCATGTCCCCCCAAACTTCCCCAAATCTTTGGGTCATATCACCAACGGTAACAGTAGCGTCGTCATCGGGGCCAAAATTGTAGGCCTCAGAAAATTGGTCACCGTTGTTATAAAGCTGTTCACTTAAAATTAAGTAACCGCTCAGTGGAGTTAAGACATGCTGCCAAGGGCGAGTCGAATGAGGGCTTCGAATATGTAAAGGGACCTTTTTGGTAATGGCGCTGACAATATCAGGAACCAGACGGTCTTTCGACCAATCTCCGCCACCAATAACATTTCCCGCACGAGCGGAAGCGATGCCAACCTTATGAGACGAGTGATCTTCTGGATTAAAATACGAACTTCGATAAGACGCTGTAACCAATTCCGCACAGCCCTTACTAGAGCTATAGGGATCGTAGCCACCCATAGGATCTGTTTCGCGGTACCCATAAACCCATTCCTTATTTTCATAACACTTATCTGTCGTGACAATCAGGCCGGATCGAACCGATGGTGTTTGACGAAGGGCCTCTAGAACATGCGCTGTGCCCATAATGTTAGTGGAATAAGTTCCTAGGGGATCTTGATAAGAATCTCTCACTAATGCTTGAGCAGCTAAATGCAGAACGATTTCTGGCTCGCTTTTTTGCAAAAGAGCACTCAACTCCTCGTAGTTTCGAATATCTAAAAAATAAGAATCAATTTTACTTTCGAGGCCCAAAATAGAAAACAAATTGGGCTCTGTAGAGGGGGCCAGTGCCACTCCGGTGACCTTCGCGCCCATAGAGTGTAGCCAAAATGCCAGCCAAGCTCCCTTAAAACCGGTGTGACCAGTTAGAAAAACCCGTTTACCTTTCCAGAAATTAGAATTTACTACCACACTTTCCATGGAGCTTCCTGACTGTTCCAGAGATCTTCTAAATGCACTTTGTCTCTTAAGGTATCCATCGGATGCCAAAAACCTTTGTGCTGATAGGCAGACATTTGACCTTCTTTAACGAGTGTCTCCATAGGCGTTCTTTCCCAAACAGTTAAGTCATCTGGGATATAATCGATAACCTGGGGATTTAGTACAAAAAATCCTCCATTGATAAAACCGCCATCACCGTGGGGTTTTTCGTAAAAAGACTCCACTTTACCGCTGTTAATTTGAGCAAGTCCAAATCGGCCACTGGGTTGGACAACGGTCACGGTAGACAGTCGGCCTTCCGATTTGTGGTATTTAATCAGTTCGGAAATATTTACGTCACTCACGCCGTCCCCGTATGTGAAACAAAAGTCCTCCTTTGGGTCTAGGTACTTAGCGACTCGTTTTAGGCGTCCGCCAGTCATAGTGCCTTCACCGGTATCTACAACTGTGATTTTCCAGGGTTCAGCCTGAGAGTCATGGATAGTTGTCGAGTTATTTGAAAGATCATAGGTGACGTCACTGTTATGCAGGAAGTAATTCGCGAAGAACTCCTTAATGACGTAGCCTTTGTAGCCGCAGCAAATGATAAAGTCATTGATTCCAAAGTGAGAATAGGTTTTTAAAATGTGCCAAAGAATTGGTTTGCCGCCAATTTCGATCATTGGTTTCGGTTTGAGATGGCTTTCTTCGCTGATGCGTGTCCCATGTCCACCGGCTAAAATGACAGCTTTCATATGATAGTCCTATCGGTTGGGGTTGGCCCTTATAAGTTATTTTGTGTAGCAATTTTTTTTAATTAAGTATAGTGTTTATCCTCATATAGACAAGAGCCGCGGGATCAATGAAGACGTGGCAAACATAAGCTGTGTATAAATTTGCTGTTTTTATGCGCTGCACCCAAAAGGGAGATTCGAATGGCCTTAGAGTTTGGTTTAAATGGAAGAAAAGAGATCACGGATAAATGCAGACAGTACTTTGAGTCGGCCTTTCCGGAAAGAGAATTTATACCAGGTCAATCTTATATCCCAGTATCCACAAAGGTGATGGACGCCGATGATATGGAGCACTTAATTGAGGCCTCGTTAGATATGTGGCTGACGGCGGGTCGGTTTGCTAATGAATTTGAGGCGCAATTTAATAAACTTTTTCAGCGAGGGCCAAAAGCACTGTTAGTTAACAGTGGCTCCAGTGCCAACCTTGTCGCTATCAGTGCCTTAGGAGAGCCAGAGTTAAAAAACATTGGATTTCGACCTCTAGAAAGGGGCGACGAAGTTATCACCGTTGCAGCAGGCTTTCCGACGACTGTGAACCCGAT
>JAGRAG010000467.1 GCA_020435025.1 Bdellovibrionales bacterium
AGAATCATCACTGTTTGTGCCAAAATCAACAAATTCCATTTCAGTGAAATGTGAAAGTATTTTTTGTTTTAAAGGAAAGCCCCCATGATCACATCCTAAAAAAATTTTTTGGGGCACTTTCCCTCCTGGGAGATCTAAATTTTACTAA
This sequence comes from Bdellovibrionales bacterium, assembly GCA_020435025.1. GTDB lineage: Bacteria > Bdellovibrionota > Bdellovibrionia > Bdellovibrionales > UBA1609 > JAGRAG01. The sequence goes on from JAGRAG010000467.1 coordinate 149, forward strand.
AAACTAAACAAGAATTTGTTCCACCAAAACCAAAACTATTATTGATAACAACGGAAAAGTCTTTCTCGATCGCTGTCTTAGGAACAAAATTTAAATCACAGCCTTCACTGGGGTTCTCTAGATTGACCGTCGGCGGAGCAATACCTTTATACAGACTAAGGACGGCAAAAACACTTTCAACCGCCCCGGCGGCCCCCAAAGTATGCCCAGTAATGCTCTTTGTAGAACTGATAAGCAAGTTGTAAGAGTGATCTTTAAAAACTCTTTTTACAGCTTGAGTTTCAACCTCATCTCCGGCAGGGGTACTCGTGCCGTGAGCATTGATATATCCGACATCTTCAGGATTAGCTTGAGCATCATTAAGAGCGTTGATCATAGCCATAGCAGCTCCAACTCCACCAGGAGATGGGTTGGCCATATGGTGGGCGTCCGAAGACATTCCGTAGCCTGTCACTTCACAATAGATTTTAGCACCACGCTTAACAGCATGCTCCATGTCTTCAAGAACAAGAGTTGCAGCCCCTTCTGCTATAACAAAACCATCTCGATCTCTGTCCCATGGTCGAGAAGCCGATTGTGGGTCGTCGTTACGGGTAGAAAGAGCTTTCATCGCTGCAAACCCACCGACTCCCATTTCACAGACGGCCCCTTCAGAACCTCCTGCGAGCATGACGTCACATTGTCCTCGACGGATATAATTAACAGCCTCACCAATAGAATGAGACCCCGAGGCACAAGCTGAAGTAACCGTATAGTTAACTCCCTTTAATCCGTATTTAATGCTAATTTGTCCAGCTGCTAAATTTGTTAAAACAGCAGGAATAAAAAAGGGTGAAATTCGACGCGGTCCCTTTTCTTTCAAAACCGAAAACTGCTCTTGGATCAGCGGCAAACCACCAATACCCACGCCAATAATTGTTCCTGAGCGATTTTGCAGTTCTTCATTGTTTTCAAAATTAAGACCACTATCTTTTATCGCCTCATCTGTACAAGCCAGACTCAAATGTATGAAGCGGTCCATTTTTTTCTGTTCTTTTTTAATAATAAAATCATCTACATTAAAGCCTTTTACTTCTCCAGCAATTTTGGCTTC
>JAGRAG010000468.1 GCA_020435025.1 Bdellovibrionales bacterium
TTCCCATAGGGTCCACTAGCAAAATAGACCAATTGTTTGGGCTAAAACCCGGACTGACCGAGTACCGGACTGTTTGGAAGCCAAACAGAGAGGGTTCTTGATTAAAAAGCTGTACTTTGGAAACGTAAAGATTAAGTCTGGAAAAGTCTAAAAATTCAAATACATCCCATTTTGATGTATGCCAAATTCCAAGAAGATCTACAAGCCCAACAGAATTGATGGATTCCACATAAAGGGCAGTTTTGTCTTTATTAAATTCACCCGTACCCGCCATAAAGTCGCCACTTTTTAATTCATTGAGGTCTACTTGGATATTGTAGTTTTTTGAGTACATCGGATACATTTTTCCATTGTGAAAAATGTGAGGAATGGAGAGACGCTTTTCTACGCGTCCTTCTAGGAGAAAGGCAGAAGCTCCTAAGGAGCAAAAACAGCTAGTTAAAATAACAATGCAGGAAATCAAAAATTTTACCATAGAGTTTTGATAAGAATTTTATCAAGGCTTTGCAATAGAAATTCGGATTCTTCGGACGGTTTGCTGTTGTGTAGCAAATTTGCAGTTGTTCTTACATTTACTGTCATGGTTGTTTGTTGTCCTAATTCAAGTTAGTGTGAATCGATATGATTTGGTTACAAAGGTGAAGAGGAAAAGATGACTCAATTGGTAATAAGTGAAGTGCTTGAGAAGCCTCCAGAACAGCTCTTTTCACTGCTTACTTCAGAAGAGGGTTGGGCGAACCTAGCGATAGGTCCTGGGCATATCGTAAATATGAGAGGTTTAGAAGAGAGTTTGAATGCTGGATCGGAAGTAAAGGTTGTCTGGAGCTGCCAAGGGATTGAGCATAACGCTTCATACCGAATACGCCAATGGGATCCGGGGTCTGGATTTAGTTTTTCTCAGATACGAGGTGTATTTAAAGAATGGCAGCAAAAGATCACGCTTTATCCAGATCCTAAAGGAACTCTGTTGAAGGTCGAAGTAAGATATGAACTGCCGTTTCGTTTAATTGGCCTGTTAATGAATGACATTTGGGTTCGAAAAAAACTAAACGAATCTCTTAAAATGTGGATGATGCAGTTAAAAGGTGGTCCGGTTCAATCGGCTCACTACGAAGTGATGACTCCTTGATTCTTAAGGGCCAACTGCAAAGCTTTCATTTGCGCTAGTGGATAAAGCCCCATTTTTTCGATCAGCATAGTCTTTAAAGCATCTTTAACGGGTACATTTTGAAAGGTAATATAACGATCGAAGGCATTGGCGGTGCTGACAGTCAATACGAGGGGATCAAGATCTTTTTCTAGCATTTTATTAGCAAAGCCAGAACCATTGATCAATTCTTCATGCTGTAAAATGATTTTTAACACGAGTTGATCAAAATGCTGCAAGTTTTTTAGGCGATCCACGCCGCTTTGTGGATGGGCTAGATAGATCACTCGTTGCTCATCGGTCATTTCCTGCAGGGGCAGTGAATAGGGGATTCCGGAATGATAGTGATCAAAGTCATGAAGTAAAGAACCAAGTATAAGTTGATCGAGCAGTTGGGGTTGGCTTTCTACGACGCCCAATTCTTTTGCGATACCGAGAGCAAGAGTAGAGACGGTGACACCGTGGTGGGCGAGATCGTTATCGGCATTCTTAATTGCCAAGATAGACTTAGTGGCTTCACTGTTGTTTAAAATGAACTCTACGTATTTAGCGGAGCCTTTCTTAGCGAGGTGATAACTGTGTTGATCTTCGGGGTTTTCCATAACATCTTCAGCTGCCGCTTGTTGAGCGCCCTGGATGACGGCAGCTCGATCTTCAATGCTTTTGTCAGAGTTATTGTCAAAGGCGGCTTCAATGCTTTCTGAAATATAGCGACGATAAGGTTCCTCATGCTCCGGCAAAATATACATTTTTTTGAGTTTCTTTTTCTTAAGACGGACGAGACGATCCCCTTCAAAGCTGTCCCCCTGTCTGCAAAATAAAATGTGCTTTGATGCTACCTTCACATAGGCATCAAACGGAATTTTTAAATCTCCGCGGAGGGTACTGACTCGAATTGGAATGTATTCGTTTGCACTCATGGAAAATCCCCTGTTAAGATAAAATTATGGATGAACTTTTAGTAGATTTCAAATCAGAGTCGAAAGAACTGGTCGATCAAATGCTCGAACTTTTAGAGGAAGCAGAGGATGATGGGCTAGATGTTAAATTAAAACTAGATGAGTATGGTCAATTAGTGGACCGTATCATGGGGAGTGCAACAAGCCTTTGTATGGTGGTTGAGGACAGTCGGTATTTGGAAAAAATTGGTCATTATGCCGAGATATGTAAAATTGTCGGATATAAGGGTTCACAGCTAGAAAATGAGCAATTTTTTATTGTGGTTGTGGCTATGCTTTTAGATGCAACCGAAATGTTGCAAATCATGCTTAAAGAGCTAGGAACCACGAGTGAAAGAGATTTAAAAGATATAATTACGGATACTTTTTTAGAGAGATTACGATTTATTAATTCTCAGTTTGATGAAAATTTGCGAGGAACGGTTGCAACTCAAGGTCGCGATGATGCCAATTCTTCAACGCAGTCACAAATTGATAGCTTACTCGCCGCACTCGGAGTCGGATAAGATGTTAATTGACCATTTAGCTAATTCATCTAAGTATTTATGATTTAATAGGTTTTTAATTTCAGGCAAAAGTTCTTTTGCACGGCAGTTCGTTGCAACAATAAGAGCATTTCGTTTGAGCTGATTTCCGCTGGCGCGTGAAAGGGCCGTTCCCTTAAAATGTTTTTGCAGTGATTTGTTTGAGGAAGTCAAAACCCACCTTAGGTCTCGTATCAGATGATCGGGATTTTTAAGAAGTGTGGCTTCAGACAAAAACTTCATTTTCTCCTTCCCATAACTTTTCTGATTCCAAGGGCAAACGGTTTGACAAAGATCGCAGCCGAAAAACCAATCTCCAATTAAAGGTCTCAGATCGGATTTGGGGATCTCTTTACTTTCAATGGTTAAGTAAGAGATGCACAAAGAAGCATCTAGTTTTCGAGGAGCGATGAATGCGTCTGTCGGGCAGATATCCAGACATCGAGTGCAGGTCCCGCAAAAATCTCTTGGGGCGTCCCTTAGAGGTGTTGGATTTTGAAGTGTTGAATAGAGTTCTCCAATGAAAAATAGACTGCCTTGTTGGCGAGTTAACAAGCAGGTGTTCTTGCCAACCCAACCCAAGCCTGCGCGGAAGGCGAGATCTCTTTCTAGCACAGGAGAGGAGTCAGTTAAGGCTATAAATTCCTCGTTTGGAAAAAGTTCTTTGAGTTTTTCAGCCGTTTGTTGCATTTCCTTTTTAAACCAGTGATGGTAGTCGGCTCCTTGGGCATAAAGGGCTACGCGTAATGCGCTTTCTTGATAGCTTTCTGAATAAGGATGAGGATCGTATTTTCTCAGGAATACCAGCGCGCTTCTTGCTTGGGGTAAAAACTTTTGTGGGCTTTCCTTAAATTCTTGGTGTTTTTCTAAATAGGACATATCTCCGTGCAGTCCCTCGTCGATCCATTGCTTGTAAAAATCAATAGAGAAAGGTCTTTGGAGGGGAGCCCAGCTCCAGAGGTCAAAAGGAGAGTCCTCCATGATGTGTGAGATCTGTTCAAAGATAGTCATGACGGTAATATAGCGTGGAAT
>JAGRAG010000469.1 GCA_020435025.1 Bdellovibrionales bacterium
GGCTTGATAAGGAGCTTCGTGTTTCTTCCCAAGTTCCATGGCTTCTCTAAAATGCTTTACCGCCATAGTTTCCACTTCTTGGTTAAAAGTGATGTCTTTCCTGAGAAGAACTTGGCCCTCATCGGGCTTTTTTAATCTCTTCAAATGAGCGTATCCAAGAGCCATGTGAGGCTTATAGGACTTAGGCCTTAACTTGGCAAGAGTCTCAAGGGCGTGAATCTCCTTGTCAATATCTCCAACATGTTTGTAAGACGAAGCCAGACGGCTGAGAGAATTATCTGACAAAGAGAGAACGAATCCCTTTAAAGTTTCAATTACTTTTTGGTAGCTTTTGTTCCGAAAATAAATTTGTGCCAGTTTCTCTCTTGCATCTTTATTATCTGGATTCGCTTTGACTTCTGCTTCTAAAGTTTTTTGAAACTGCCTTTGCGAGAGTTCTGTAGGGTCTACGTTGGCTCGGCACATGAGACCATAAGATACAACAATTAAACAAAAGAGACGATAGACATTTTTAACCATAGTTAAATTTTAAAAAAAAATTATAGTGAATGCAAGGTGCTCGTCCTTCTACTTAGATCCCTTTACATTATAATATGAAGCCTTCTTATTACCGCGGTTATATGTAGAACTATTATCCACAATGGAGCTCTTAGGTGATGAAGAGGTAGAAGCGGGCGAGCGGCCATTTCCTGAATAGACGGCTGCGGTGGTTGAACTTTGGTTGTAACCTGTAGAGGCGTAGGACGAACCATTATTGGAACAGCCACACATGTTGTTCGAATTAGAAAGATCTTTAACCTGCTTTTCTAACTCTGCGATTCGCTCCTCGGGTGTCATACTGTTGGGGTGATTCACATTATATTTTTCTTCTAATGGAGTTGTTACGTTTTTATCCAAATAGAGGTTGGCATAGTCAGCAGTTAATGCAGGAAACTTTTCAGTGCGAGTACGGCCTCGATGGTCTGTGTATCTGCACTCTAGTCCAGCTTTTCCATCTTTGCATTTCACCCCAGGCCAAGCTTGGGTTAAGTTGATTAGGCCGACAGTTTCTGTAAGGGCTGCTGATCGATTTCTGATTTTATAACCAGATCTCATAACTTTATACATTTTATCAAGAATATCTTTATCTTCCTTGTCTTTTAGACAACTGATGGCACCAGGCTTTCTCTCATTGCTGTCGTCTCCCCAACTGTAGGAGTCATTCATGGCTGTGATGTTTCTGCATCCAGAACTCAAATAATTGAAGTCCCCAGAAGAGTAGTAGCTTCCTGCATGTGAATAGAAAGACAGAACTAACGTCATAAGTAAGGAAGTACTTGCTGTAAATTTCATGAATAGCCCCATTAATTTTTCCCCTAACTTCGTTCTTAGGTCTTGTTTCATTTAAGAACAGTCACACTCTTTCCGATGCAAAGTTAAGTCCTCTCCCTTTGAAATGAAATCGAGAAGACAGACATACTATCGACAGTTGTCATGGTTTTTTACAGTGAAATGTTCTGTTTCAAATTGAGACAGAGACCATTTACGGAAATCGGCTGTAAATAGTTTGTTCAGAGAAAGGACCAAAAACTTGCGAATCCGGTGGCACGGAGTTGGCAATGTATGAGGGTGAACTCTTTGGAGGAAAAGAAAATGAGTAATGAAAACAATGTAATAGAGTTTCCTAAAAAGCCAGAAACTGAGCCTGCAAAACCTCAGAAGATGAGTGCTTTAAGCTTTGATTTAGAAAACAGGAAAGTGATGATCTCAGGGTCAATAGCCTCCATATTAGTTGTCATGACTTTGCTAAATTCAGCATTGTTTACGGATCCATCCCAGGTTGAGCAAGTCGGTACACAAAATGGACGATCTATTGCTTCAGTGGGAGAGGTTCATAGAAACACCAATTGGGAGCATCAACTTGCTAAGACTCTTAACAAAAAAGTAAAAAGAGGAATTGCCTCAATTGGAAGGTCTCCTTCTCAGCAGGAGAAGTTTAGAATAGGTGAATTAGAAGGTAAATATTCTGTGAGCTTTTCTGGAGATGCATTGCGGTCAGTTCGCTTTGTTGCCGGTATTCAAAGTTCTGAAGAACCAAAATACATAATTGATCGACATGAATTTCTGAAGCGTCATAGAGATCTCTTGCCCATTGAGTTTAAGAAAGTTTCTTTACAGAGATCTGAAGCTCAAAAGAATGGCCAAAATGAAGTCTATCGTCTAGTAGGTACGGACGAGACGAAACACGTTGATGTGCAGTTTGAATTGGATCAACATGATCGACTGATATCCATGCAGGTCATTAACTAGCCATTAGTCAAAATGAATATAAAAAAATGAGCCCTTTCTGGGCTCTTTTTTTTGCCTAAAGTCGGGCAAGCTATGTGTGAAAAGAAACAACTTCTCCCTTTAAATCTAGGAAGTCCTTACGTAGAAGGTATTTCCAATGATTTGCATTCAGATTGTATCTGAATAGTCCGATACAAACTTGATGGTATTAGAAGATCAAGAATATTTTCTATCTCAAAAAAGCTCTCATAGCTCCAGGGGCCAGAGAGGCAAGGAGTTGATTCCCTGGAAGAGTTGGCCTCTGGCAGCTCCATTAGACAGAATTGCGGCGTCAGTTGTGGATCTGTTCATTGTACTTGCTCCAGTAATTGCCTTGGCGATTGCTCCCTTTCGTCGCGATTTAATGTCTTCCGTACTGCTTAATGATCGAACCAGCTTTACGGTAGCTCTTTTATTTCTTGTCTTTGTCGTCCTTATGACAACGTTGATGTATTTGACACTTATGACTTGGAGATTTGGAGCCACATTAGGAATGATGTTTATGCGGCTGAGTGTGATTCGTATTTGGGATGAACAGAGACCTGACTTGTATCACTCCTTTTTGCGATCTGTTGCTTGGATGTTCAATTTTGTGCTTCTAGGACTTCCAAATATCTCTGCATTTTCTAACCATCATCGGCGAATTTTACATGATCGGATCTCAGATACTGTTGTCGTTAGTCATCATTCAAATAAGGTTGGCAGCCCTTCGTTTTTTGAATTTTCTCTTTCTCGTGGAGTATTTGTAGGAATCATTGCTTTGGTAATTCCTGTTTTTGGTTCCCGTACAATGCAGTTTGTGAATTTAGCTGTGGAAGAGGTTTACTCATTAGAACAAACTCAAGAAGGAGATATCAGTTGCAAGAATGTAGATGAGCTATTGGCCGATGGTGGTGTTGTGAATGGTCAAGAAAGTCGATTGGCAGCAGCTATGACTCTTTACGCAGCAGGTGCTTTAACGGAAGCTTGTTTGAATTTTGAAAGTGATGCTCTTTTTTCAAAAAAGATTGAAACTCCTCTGACCTATTTTGCCAAAGCATTTATTTATTTGAATAATCCAGAGGTTTCTAATGACTACTTAAATCTCGTTTGTAAAAGATGGCCAGAATCCGATGCCTGCTTGATGACTCAGTTAGTAGAGAAGTGGGCTGAGAATGATTTTGAAAGCGTGAATAAACTTCTAGAGAGAGTCTCCTCTAAAAGGATTGATTATCTTAACGTTTGGGCCACTCGCCAGTTATTAATTAGTGGACATTTTGATGAAGCTTCTATGCATCTAGAAAGAATTCCGCCGAATCAGGCCCTGTCACGGTTTATCGCATTTCAAAATGTTAAAGTCTTGTGGGGAAAAAAGGAAAAACAAAAAGCCCGAAGTGTGGCTTCAGTTTCTTATTCTCACCTCGTCCCTCAAGATCGCTTATCGATGGCCGGGTGGCTCTGTCATCAAGAATCCACTGCTGGATGTCCAGAGATGCTTCCTGAGAGCTGTCAACTGGTTCAAGATTTGCTATTAAGAGAGCCTGTGCAGGTTAAAATTAAGTCAGCCGAGACTCTTTTAGGCTATGTTCGAGCAGTGAGCTGTGAGGAAAGTGGTAGCTTAGATTATCCGACTTTAGCGCGCAAAGTGGGTCCAGACTCCTTAAAAAAGTACTTAGCTGTTTTAGAATTTTCAAAAGAAAAAAAAGTCAACGAGCAGATAGAGCTATTTCAATTAGTCGTTTCGAATTTAGATTTTGATTCCGTATTACGTTTTGACAGTCAATTACGAATTCTTAGTCTTACAACTCATCTGAAAGATGTTGAAAGTATTTTTAAGGATTGGTCAATTTCAGTCGAAGGACAAGAGTGGGAGAACGTCGGTTTCAAACTGTTTCAAAAGCTGGTTTCAATGCAAGACTATCAAAGTGCTTTGGATGTAGGCGTTAAGCTTGCGGAACGAAAACATAGAGAAGTGGAGTTGCTTGAAGGTTTGGTACTGTCCTCCTACCGACTCGGATTGCAAAGAGAGGCATGGGGACTTTATAGAAAATATTTTTTAAATGAGAAAATTGGTAAGGTTCAGAGATCCATTGCTTCTTCTGATGAATTTGAACAGATCGTAAAGAAGCTTAAAAAAAGGTTTGTCATACGATGATCTTTCCGTACTTGCGTGGCATACTGTCTTTTCGAAAAGCTCCTATGACGTGGATGATCGTCATAGTGAACGTACTTGTGTTTGTGTTAATAACCATTCCAAGTCAGTCGAATCAGAAAATTGTTCGTGACAAACTCAATGATTCATTTTTCTTACAAGTTCAAGGGCGATACTTTTCGCAGTTTGTGGTGGATCATCCAGAGTTTTATGGCTCACAGTTAAAGCAGATTGCACAGTTTTCTCTTGATGGTTCAATAGCAAAGTCTGAAGTCATGGGAGGGCTAGCAATACGAGACGCTTATTTTATGAAATGGGGAGACACTTACGATTTTGGTGGAGATGTGATTGCCAACCAAAGATGGATGTCCAGTCTTCAGGAAATGAATGAGGCCCGACAAGAACAGCCCAGTCATAATTATGGAGTGAGTTTTTTTAAAAACGATGGAATTAGTTGGATCACATATCAATTTGTTCACAGTGGTTTTACACATCTTGCCGCCAATATGGTTTATCTTTTGATTTTTGGAGCTTTATTGGAAATGATGATTGGATCTTTTTCGCTACTTCTTATTTATTTAGGAGGAGGAGCCGTAGGTGCCGGTGTCTTTTTGTTGTTTTCCGGAGCCACACCTATTCCATTAATAGGAGCCAGCGGAGCTGTGAGTGCGCTAATGGGATTTTTTTGCGTTTTGTTAGGCAAGCGAAATGTTGCATATTTGTATTTTTTGTTCATTCCCTCAAAAGAGTACATGGGTTTGGTGTATCTTCCCGCATGGGTGACATTTCTTTTATGGATTTTATCTGATCTTGCAGGAGTTTTTGGAAATATGTCAGAGTTTGGCGGTATCGCCTACACCGCCCATATAGGTGGGCAGCTTTCAGGTGCCGGTGTGGGGTTGGCTCTGTTGGCTTTTCACTACTGGAAGGGTGACTTAAAAAACTGGCACAGAATGCTACCTCCGACCCGTCCTTTATTTTCAAAAGTTTATTTTGTACAAGAACCCACTCGTAGGAGAATACTCAGTGAAATTCGTTAGTTTTCTAGTATCTCTTTCGATGATTGTGTCACCTCTTTATGGCTGGGGACAAGCCCGAAAGGCGATGTCCCCGTATCAGAACATTGCCGATGATTTTGGAAATGCCAAAAATATTCATGATCTGTTGATGAATTCTCAAGGCAAGATCTCAGAGGATTCTCGCGAGATTTTGATGAATTATGCAAAAGCGCACAATCTGGTGGCTCTGCCAACAGTGAGAGCTCTTGATGATGGAGTGAAAGTCATCATGAAAGACATATCGGCCACTTTTCGCTTTCCTATTGATAAGCCGGGATTTGTTTATGTCAATGAGGAGCTTTATCGACTTCCAGAAAATTCAGCCCAGATGCAACAGTTGATCAAACGGATCGAAATGCAATTTGATAAAGAGTATCCAGAAAAAACAGCCAGTTTAGACTTCCTTCTTCCGAGGGCTCACGCTCTTTTTCAAATTATGTTTTTTATTTTAATTGCGGGGGTCTATACGATTGAAGCGGTTTCCACGGTAGCAACAGTGGCAACATGGGTACTGGGAGCCTTGGCTGTTTACGGCATCCATAAAAAAATGATTGATACCAATAAGGCTCACTATGAAA
>JAGRAG010000470.1 GCA_020435025.1 Bdellovibrionales bacterium
CGACTTTTCCATTTTTTTCTATTTTTATTAATCCGGGAACCTCTATGCCGTCATAGTTGGTAAAATCGCCAGCTAGTATCAGAGCTCCACTGGGTAACGGCAGCATTGCTGTAATTGGTCCGTTGGGTCCCAATATTTTACTGACGTCATCAGATATATCGTCAGCAATGTCTTCTTGTTCCCCTGAACCAGGACTGTTGGAGTTGCCTCCATTTCCTTTTGGTGCTGACTTATCACCACTTCCAATAGATGTTACAAAATTTTGTGCAGCTTCTTTACATCCGGTGGTACCGACTATGAAACCTGCAAGTACAAAGACCATACAATATACGTAAGACTTAGGTTTTGTATTCACTTCTCTTAACTCCTCGTTGCCATTGTAAATTATTTATCGGCGAAATTTCTTTTGAAGTTTAGACGATCGTCAATAGACCCAAGTTGAGATTGTTGAGAAAAAATAAGTAATTACTAAGGGTTAATAGTGGGTTATTCCGATACATTGGATGTGAATCAGATTTAACAATTTGGAAAAACTATGCTGACTGAATGGATACCTATTCTCTTTAAAGATGGCGACAGTAGCACTCGCTCTGTCACTGTGACACCTGCTTTAAAAGGTTTTGTCAATGAGCAGGTTCAAAAATCTATAGTCTGGAGTGGACTTTCAGAATTGCTCTTGTTTGCATTTCTGCTCTGGGCTACACCATTAGAACGACGTTTGGGCTTTGGTGTATTTGCCTTTGGTGGAATATTCGTTTCAACAATGCTCCTTCAGTTTTTTATCTTCTTTCAAAGTAAACATCACAGGTTTAGTCGGTGGATATACTATTCCAAGTTAACTTCTTTGGTCGCTTGGGGTGGGTTGGTCGGTTGGACTTTAACGCAATTTGAAATCAGCTGGACTTCGTTTTTAGTTCTTTTAGCGACCTTAGCTTTGTCTTGCTTTCAGGTGGTTATATATGCACCAAAAATGAGACTTTTAATGATCACAAACATGATTGTTCTTGTACCAACTATTGGCGTTCATTTGCTCTACCTCAAGGGACTACATGGCATGGCTGTAGGAGTGTTGATTTCTTTTTATGCTGTGGTTTTATTTTTGATAGGTAAAAAGTTAAACACTCAGTTCTGGATGCAGATAGTAGAACGTGCGCGGTTGCGTGCAATTATTGATGCCCTTCCAGGAACTCTTGCTTGGTATGACTCTCAGGGTTCTATGAAAGGAAATAATTCAAAGTTTGGTGAGCTTTTTCCGGATACCCATAACAAAAAGCCATTGCCTTCGGCCTTAAAAGAGATTCATGATATGGTGAAGGATCTCTTTCAATCTGAAGAAGAGTCGCAGTCCCATGGAATTGAAGTGGGAAAGTCACTTCACTATTTTTTTGCACAGAAGTACAACTATGATAGCGAAGCTGTGGTTATGGGTATGGATCTTTCCAAAGAGCAATATTGGCAAGAGTCTCTGCAAAAGGAGCGAGCAAAATTTATTAGTGCCGCGTGGTCAATTGCTTCGGGGGAACTCTTTGCGCTGCTCAACGAAGCGCCAGATCATGTAGTGAGATCGATCATGGGAATTGTCGCTCACAAAGATGTCGAAATAACATTGGGGTCTATTTTTGAAGATGTCCTCCGTCTTTATGAACATAAAATGGAAAGAGAAAAAATAGAATTTAAAGTACAACTCGATGAGAGTATCAAATACGAAAAGCTTTCTGGCAGTCTTTTTGTGGCTATCTGTTGCCTAATCGAGAATGCAAGGGATGCCGTTTTCCGTAAAGATCATAAAGTTATATCAGTAGATGGTAAGATTATTAGCGGGCGCATTCATATCCAAGTTTCCGATACAGGAGATGGAGTAGATGAGATTTTAGCTGATGTAATATTTGAGCCCATGTTTTCTACAAAAGAAGAAAAAGGCAACGGAATAGGTCTGTCACTTGCTCGAGAAATTTCACAGAAGTTAGGGGGCGATTTAAAGTGGAATGAACATCATTTAAATGGTGCTCAATTTGTTTTTGACTTTCCGATTAAAGAAACCCAAGCGGCTTAAAAGGGAGACTTTTATTGAAATTTTCTGGTAACCTTAATACATTAAGACTTTTTTTGCTGGTGGGGACGACTTTATATCTCCTGTGGGGGGTGATGGGTAAGTTTACGCGACCATGGGCCTTCGATCCATTATGGCATCGAGTTGTATTATGGTCTGCTGTGATGGCAGTTATTGGCGGCAGTTACTATTTTCAAAAAGTTAGAAGCCACTTCACAAATGTATTTTATGGAATTGCTTATCTTTATTCGCTTCATTACTTCTACATTTTATATATTAATAAAATGGAGCCGACATTTATTCTTGGAGCCTTGATCATTCAGATGTCCGTATCTTTAACGTTTGTAGGAAGAAAAGGCCTTGCCATTTATTCTGCCTACTTGCTTTTGTTAGCGATACCCGTTTTGACGATCGATACGTTATATCCGAAGCCATACATTATCGCCTCAATCCTGACGGTTTTTACTATGATGTGGGTGACTATGGAAGGAAAGCGAGTTCTTGTTTCCAGAATGCAGAAACAAAGGCATATTGCAGAGATGCAAAATGCTGAGCTTGCCGAATTAAATAGAGAGATCAATGAACGAGAGAAAAGATTTTACAATCTGGTTGAAGCGATTGTGGACTATACAGATCAATCGCTCTACTCGCAGCTAGTAAAAACTCTTACTCAAATATTCGAAGTGGATTACGCGTTTATAGGTAGCTTGATTTCAGATACAAATAAAATCGAGCCTATTGCGTTTGCAAAGTCTCAAGACCTCGTTCATCGAGATGAGTTCAAGTTAACTCGTAATCCCGGAGAGAGGGCAATCAAAGAGGGGATCATTTCTATTCAAAAAGGAGTCAGAGAAATGTTTCCCCACTCCTTAGAGCTTGGTGAGCTTGCTGTAGAAGGCTATTTGGGGTGTGTTATTAAAGATAGTTCTGGTGCTCCATTAGGTTATGTTTCCATACTGTCTAAGTATCCGCTGTCAGAATTAGAGTTTAAAGAAAAGGTATTGCGAGTTGTAGCTGCTAGAGCTGGAGCCGAAATCGAAAGAGTTCGTCGGAATCAAATAATTTTAGATCGAAAGTTACAGATGGTAGAGTCGGCCCGATTAGCCTCATTAGGAGAGATGGCTGGAGGTATTGCTCATGAAATCAATAATC
>JAGRAG010000471.1 GCA_020435025.1 Bdellovibrionales bacterium
ATTAGCAAAACAAGCTCAGAATTTTTGGAAAGGACCACCTTTGAAGACTTTGACTTCAAAGAGTACTGGTCCATCGATGAAGGTGTCAGTCCTCCAAAGCTTAGATGGATTGAAAGCTACTTTCCTTAAAGGGACATCTCTCTAAGCCAGATGGGATATCTCAATCTATTTTTTACTTACCAAAATGCTTTTCAATATTGTCTTTTCTTAAAAGACGATTCGGATTGATTTTCCAACGGGTCGGACGAGGATCAACATAGAGATCATAGCCATTGGCTTCTAAAACCAACATAAGATTCTCACTCGCCACCCATCCAAAACGCCCCACCAAATCATCGATAGTTAAAGCCAACAGATCCGAAACATAAAAGATCCCATGATTTTTAAGGTCTCGTTCTAACGTATAAGGCAGACCTAAGAATTCAATCCCGTCGGCTACGAAATGACCCGGATCAACATCTGACAGATCATTATAAAAGCCTTCAAGACCCGAATGATAAGCCACCATCTCCTCTTCCAAAGAAGAGGCCCAATCTGTGACCGTTGTATAACCTTGCTCCGCAAGAGCTTTCATTAATTGAGGACTTTCGGCAATCACAGGAACCTTCCACCCGGATGGCTCCGACTGATTGAACTTTAACTCGCGCATCGAAGGCGATCCCCAGTGTCGAACTGTCGTTTTTTGCACTTTCTCACCTGATTGTGATCTTTGAAACTCACCCCTTACATTTTCAATTTCTTGCCAGTGATTTTGAGGGTCATCACTTAAGATCTCAAGAAATCTCAAAACCAACTCATTTCCCCTTTGGTCGATTTCGTTGGCCGACTTCAACTTTAAATCTCCAAAAAAAAGCTCCACCTGCGATCTATTATTTGCAAGAACATGAGTCATAAAAATCAGGTAATCCACAGGAGACAATTGAGTGACGTAATCAGAAAAGTAGAATTTAAATAAAAAGTAAAATTGCGATTCCGAAAGCTCAGAATTCCATTGAAAAGAAAGGTCTTCAATATGTCGCCGCACCATGCGTTTTGCTACTTGCGGAACCAACAATCCTGCGAAACGACTAACATCTTGTACAACCTTATCGCTAATGATTCCAGCTCCTCTTTGCGCTTGCACCTCCATCGCAAAAATGGTTTTATCTTCAGCTTCGATGATCTGTACATCCCCAAACTGATACTCTTTAAACTGATTGGATTCCGCAAAATCCATCCTGGCCGCCTCTAAAACCCACATCCAAAAATTCATGCCATCAATTTTAAAGTCTCGAAAACTCTCAAAGGAACCGGGGTAAACTGAGAGTGCGACAAAATACCTCTTAGCTGAAGGACCTCGCCGCAATTTCTCGGAGTACCGAGCGATAGAGACATTTCCGAACGGCGTGGGATAGAAATGAGCCATTGCAAACTGTTCTAAGGTTGAAACCCATTGGTAATGCCCTTCCAACAGAGCCTCACATCCATTCTTCGGGCGAGACGGACTAGAGTAATGAGAAGGATCGAGCCCTCCCATCATCATGGCAAACGCCAATTTGGGAAACAACAAGATGGCAAGGATCAGCCCCTTTTGGAGCCAGTGGCTACAAGTCATTGAAAAACCTCATGAATGAAATGGCGCCTAACGCTGTACATTAAATATTACAGAATTGCAATATCCGAAGAATTTTATGTAAATTTTAAAACGACACCCGTTAATCTTTTAAATGAGACAGAGGATGTGAGGACTCTACAGCCGCTTTCATTTTCTGGTTCGATACAGACGTGTAGATCTGCGTGGTTTGAATACTGGAATGACCTAAAAGCATCTGAATAGAACGCAAATCAGCCCCTCCCTCGAGAAGAGCCGTCGCACAGCCATGTCGAAACTTATGAGGGCTCAGTGGCTCTTCATAACCAGCCAAGCTCGACCAATTGGCCAGCCATCGCCAAATATCGACTCGACTTGGCCGCCGATGCCGGTCATTTAACAAGATCGACTGGTCCGAAAGGCCCTCTTTTACTAGATGCGGACGAACATGTTTTAAATAATCCCGCAGTTCGTTTAACAAATGCTGAGTAAGAGGAATCAGTCGCTGCTTCTCCCCTTTTCCCGTAACACTCAACCACCCTTCGGTCTCATTAAAATCAGAGAGATTCAGTTCGATCAATTCCGTAACCCGGCAACCAAGACCAAATAATAGGAGCAAAGTGATCTGATTTCTAGCTGTAGCAAAGGGGCTTTCCACCATACAGGCTTCATACAGACGCTCAAAGTCCTTTAAAGCAACAGCTTTAGGTAAAGCGGCTTTGATTTTTGGCTGTTTCAGCTTTCTTAAATCAGGAATACTCTGGCCCTGAGCCCCACAAAACCGATAGTATGTTCGAATGCTACTGATCATCCGTGCTTGCGAACGTGGACTCAATCCTTTATGGCTCATAAATTCGTAGATTCCCGAAAGATCCGTATGTGAGTCCATATACTTATCAAACAGTTCAAGATCTCGACGATAGGCCATGACCGTATTTTGCGAGCGTCCTCTCACAAACTGCAAATCTTCAAAAAACTCCACCCACAGATCTAAAGCCATAACGTTATGTTACACCTTCATATTGAAAGGGCCAGCTCTATCTATTATTGATGGTATGCATCGGAAGGCAAAAAAAAATCCGGTGAGTCTACCGGATTTCCAAATTATCAGGGTGGTCACCCAGGTTCATAAACCGGGTTACCTACCCCATGCTATACAAAATTAAATGCCAAAAGATCCGGCGTTCGTTCCACCGTTTCCATTGTTATCCATGCCAGGCGCACGATTGATAGTTGGAATAGCACCTACCGTAGAAGCTACTGTAGCATTTCCTGCAGGAATTGTTGTTGTCGTGGCAATCCCAGGTTGAAGTCCAGGAACAACGTTGTTGCGAGCTTCTTGCTCAGCTTGACGTTCTTCTTTCTCAACAAAACCGATGTGTGGTAAGCACCAAACGATCAACTGAGCTCGCGACTTAACATTCATCTTTTTATAGATGTT
>JAGRAG010000472.1 GCA_020435025.1 Bdellovibrionales bacterium
GGGGAAACCACAGGAACGGGTCTATTTCCTAATGGGGATATCGCCCATGCCCTTTTTATTCTTGGTGTGAACTTCTAGAGCCACTTTAAAATTTCAATAAAATCATTACTCTTGTATCCCGAGGCGCAGCCTAACGTACCAAAAATCGGAAAAGCCGGAACGTCTATGTCTACGGATTCTGCTCTGGAGGAGAAGTTTTCAGTTTCACGGAATTTTCCCTAATTTCTAAATGATTTTTCTCCTCGTGAATTGTTTTCAGACTAAGATGATCTCTTTCGTTGAGAAGTCCCGTTGCTTGTTGAGAAGCATCCAATTGCCGTTCTTTTAGCTCTTCTTTTTGCAACAACCGTTTGACGTATTTGAACATCAGATATTGCAAAGGATTTCTATTTCCCCAAGGACGCCAGGTTCTTTTCAACTTTCCATGATAAGCATCAAAATGAAGCCCCCAAGGTGCTGGCAAAACGCCACCTCTACTGAGTAAAATTTTGAGCGCTTGAGTGCTGGCTACTCCGGCGGCCAAATCAATTCCGATAGCTGTTGATGGCACCTTCTTCTTCAAAAAATTCACAGAAGACCTGTCGACCAAGTAGTGCCTCTGCATCACAGTGGGAGACACTCCGATGACAAACTTGATAATCTTATCATGAAAAGGCATATCTTCACTAAAAGTAAAATACTCCTCAAACGTCATCTGCCCAGGTAAAAAACAAAGTGTCGCAGTCCCCATTCCCATTGGCGCCGCAGTGATTGCAGGTATCCCCTTCTCATAGCACTTTTGAAAAACCTTTCGACGAATTTCTAAGGCAAATATATCTAAACTATCGATGTAAATATCGACTCCATCTAAGAACTTTTCGAGATTGTCTTCATTAATACCCATGGGAAAACTATTGATTTCGGCCTCAGGATTGATTTCGCGTAGAGTTTTTTCCATAACAGAAATTTTTGGTTTTCCAATCGTTTGGGTTGTAGCTCCATATTGGCGATTAAAGTTGGCCAATTCAAATTCATCCAAATCTGATATATTAAATTTACCAATGCCCATTCTCGCCAAACAAATCAAATGACTGCCCCCCACTCCGCCCAAACCACCTATGGCGACCCGCTTATTCCTCAACAGTTCTTGTTCCTCTTGAGTGACCCAACCAATATTTCTAGAAAATGCTTGAAAGTAATTGAACTTTTTCATAGCCCTTCCCTCCTATATCCTTAGGTTATAAGGAGATCTGACCGATAAAAATGCACAATTATTGCCCCTTTTAAACGAACCCATCGTCACGAGAGTGTTTCAATATGAGAAAGTTTGAGATCTACGATCAACAGATAAGAAAGGGAAATTCCATAGAGGTAAAAAAAGAGCTGCAAACAGTTGATTATCATAGGCTTAAGAAACATGAGATTCACCAATTTGCTAACCTTTGCCGAAGAACAGGATTGATTGACTTGGGACTTTTGAGCCTAAGAAAGCACATTTTTTTAAAAAGTGGTTTTAACATAGACGCAAAATTTGAACTGATAAATGCTTACTGTCAGTTGCTTCTAAAAATAGGAGCTGCGGACCTTACTATTAAAATAATGAACGATGTAAAACTAAGGTCACGCCACTACGACCCATTGACAATGGCCTACTCAAGCATGGCCCTTTGGCGAATGGATGACGCTCAGTTTTATCTGAAAGAACAATTATCACAAGGAAGCATGGATCTCTATCAAACAACTCTCACTCAACTGAATTTGGCGGGCGTTCTGAGGTTTCTAGGAAAGAGTAAAGACAGTTTAAAAATACTGTTTGAGGTGAGAGAAACTTGCATCAAAAACGACTGGAACTTATTGAAAGGAAATGCCAATGAACTCATGGGCCTAAATTATTTTGATCTCGATGTACCAGAAAAATCAATTTCGCATCTAAAAGCCGCCGAGAAACTTTTATCTAGTTCTAACTCTCGCTATATTAACTACGTAAATATTTGGGAAAGCTTATTAAAATTGCGAAAAGCTCCTTTCGACTCTGAAGCCTTAGAGACCATCGGTCGAGTTCGAAAAAAGGCACATGAGCTAAAACTGCAACACAATTTGCGAACCATCGATTTGCAAGTAGCACTCATTCAAAAAAATAATAAAAGTCTCATTGAAGTCTTGATCAACTCCCCTTATAAGGATTTTCGATCTCGATATTGGCCCAAAGAATTCGACCAACCAGATGAGTTGGGTCCCTTTAAGGTCTTTGGGTCCAATGAGGCAAAGTTTAATCTCTTCCTGAAAAATGGTCTTCTAAGCGACCCTTTAGAAAATAAATACACACTGAGCCCGACACTCTTTCGCTTAACACGATCTCTATTTTGTGACTCTTACAGGCCTCTCCAATTGGGTCAAGTTTTCTGTGAGATTTATCCGGGAGAGTATTTTAATCCCGAAGTATCACCTCGCCGCATATACGTAGCCGTTCAGAGATTACGAACGTGGTGGCAAAACTACGATGAGACTATGCTGCTGCAATTTCAAAGAAAAACTCTAAGCCTATCAAGGGCCCAAAGTAAAACTTCAAATGTAGCCGTATTAGTAGATCCTGATTATACCATAGGATCAAATGCCAGAGGATTAGACCTAATCTATCAGCGAAGATTGGATCAATTGAGATCAGGCGAAAAAAACGAGTGGAGTTTTATGGAAGTGAGCCAGAGGCTCAATGTTAGCAAAAGATCTATTAAATACTTTTTAAAGAAATCCATTGAAAGTAATGACATCGAAAAAATCAAGATGGGCCGAAGGTCCATCTATAAGTTAAAAGCATCATAGCCCGTCTACAGAAACAAAGTTTAAATAAATCATTTGGTCTTCTATACTTTGCGTGAGCAATATCATGGCATTTGAATTTGGGATAGCACCAATATTAAAAATTCTCTCAGACTCACTCATTTGGACATTTTTCATCAAATCCATTTCTTTCTTTTGGTTGATATCGAATAAAAGCAAACTTGTCTGACTTCCAACACCTTTTGTCAGCACCAATCTAGAAGAAGAAATTCCTTCGGCGAAACTTAGATCTTTGTAAAGTTCTGAGACCTTAGACTCTCCCTGACTGTAGTTAAGTTCATACAGGTTATTTTTCCGTACTAAACCCAAATCAGATTCAAGATACTGTGCTGAGACCAAAAAAAGACTATCTAGGCTGAGACTCTCATAAAGGTCCGCGTTAAAATAGATACTTTGCAATTCCGTCGTCGAAAAATAACTTCTAAAATCAAAGACCTTGAAGTCATAGTTAAAGTTACTTAGGTCTCTAATGTAGACAGAATCCAGACGACTCGACGTGCTGGATACCTTTGTTTTAAGTAGATAGGCCAATTCAGGCCTTGTAGTGAGATAATACTGTCTATACTCATAGCGATAGACTGGAATTTTCTGCAAAATCCCAAGAGTGTCCGGGTCAATGATAAACATGGATCTTGAATAATCACTAAAGCGATTGAGATGGTCTACCGCAATGACATACAATCTATTAAGCAAGGAGTCATAAGTCACTTCACTCACAATAAAATTCTGTAGGCCAGGAAACGACACCTCCAAAACAGATCTCTTGCTGGCTTCGAATTTATAAATCTTATACTTTGTAAAAACACCATTTTCCGGAGAATCCATTTGATCAACAAAGTAATAAATTTTTTGATCTCCTGTAATTTCAAATTTGTTATGAAAAGTTTCCGTATTCCAATCCGAAACACTAACAAGCTCTTCTCTATCGGCTTCAGCATATATAACCTTTTCCATAGAGCGAGGAAGCTGATCCACTAAGGGAAATGAGGAACTTCTCCGACTCATAATCCGCCACAAGGATCCTGGCAGTTGTCGAACACTCTCTTTGTAAAGGTCTTTTTGATCAAAAGCATTGGTGATATTTAAGACTCTGTTTGCGGTAAAGTGGGCATCCGGCAAAAATTCATTTAAGTTTATCTCAACCTTTTTAAGAGAATCACTTGTTGCCGAATAAGAATTTATCATGAGGCGAAAGTCATCACTAATCGAAACCCATTGTACGGTTTTTGAAGACAAAAAGATTTGCAGCCGCGAGAAGTTTCTGCGGTCTTCTAAAAGGTTTTGATGGCTCAGCAAAGTGGATGATCCAAATTCATTTTGCAACTTCAACTTGTTATCAATGATTCGAAAATGGGATATCCTCATAGGAAGTCGACTTTGCTCTGTATTGGGAAGCGAAAGGTCTTGAAGATCTAGATTGACTGAGACAAGCACTAAATTTTCGTCATCAACCATATAGGAACCATAATAAGTCCACCCAAAGAGGGGATGAATCAATTCAAGTTCCTTTCCATTTGAAAGGTTCGTCAAATGGATGCTGATGTCTCGATTTACG
>JAGRAG010000473.1 GCA_020435025.1 Bdellovibrionales bacterium
CTAATAACGAAAGTAAAGTCGCGGTTTGAAAGAACTGTTTCATATAGGTATTCTCCTCGTTCACTCAGCCTAAAGTTTCGACATCAAGTCAAAGCCAAAAGCAATTTGGTGCTCTTTGGTATCTGGTAAGCCATCAAGAGCTGTTGAATGGTTTAAAGTTTCAAATTTTACAAAAAAGACGCGATCCAATCGCCACATGAAGCCAACAGATGTAAACAGGCGATTGTAACGGTCATCTTGGAACACGCTGCCTTCCACAGTTTCCATGGTGTTGACGTGCTGGTAACTAACAAAAGGAGTGATGTCTTGCTCATCACTAAGATTCCACTTGTAGGAAACCTCAAGCATCTCAAGACTTGCCGTGTGACCAAGAGGAGAAAAAGCACCAGGGTTAAGAAGAGTTCCTAGGTTGGCATTGGCATTAGCAATTTCATCCGAATTTTCAAGTGACCCCTTCACCACTTGGCCTCGGATACCCCAGGAACCAAAGTGCCAGACTCCCATTAACGAGTAAAGAAGGACATGGCCTTCCTTGGTTATCTTTCCCTCTTTGTATCTGTTTCCCGTTGTGTCTCCATAGTAGGCCGCTACACCAACGCCATCACCTTTGGTGATGTCTCCGAATTGAAAAGAGCTGTGAACAGCTAAGTCAGCCGCGTTGGCTCCCTCGAATTTTTTTTGAAAGCCCCCTCCTACCCAATTGTACTTTCTAAAAAATTCAGAATTAAGACCATTTACAACTCCAAAGCGCCAGTTAAATGATCCAAATTTTTTTCTGCCAATAAACCCAATCTCTCTCCAATCTCGGGGTAACATGAAAGTCTCAACCGAGCTGGCAAAGACAGATGGGTACATCAGGTATTTGTCCTGCATATTGCCTAAAGAAATTCTTACGGGAACTTTGCCGACCTTGATTTGAAAGGTATCTGATAGGTCGCGCTCATAGTAGATCTCTGAGAGAACTATTTCGCCTCCTTTTTCTACTTCGGACTCAAATTCTCCAAACTCATCAAAAGCGTCGTACTCAAGGGCCGTTCCAGCTCCCCCGTGTTCAATTTCGATTTCAAATTCTACCTTGCCCTTAGGGTTCACCATGTACTCGCCCTTGAGTTCTAAAACGTTCAGGTCAACCTGTTTTCGCCAAACGGGATCAGTGGAAGCCGTGCTATTAAAAGTTTGAAAGGACCGATAGGTCATAAACCCTTGAGCTGAGGACTTAAATGGTATCTGTTCCTCAGTGGCATTGACTGAAAGAGCGATGAGCAGCAGTAAGGTGGCAACGAAAACAGTATTTTTATTCATAAGTTCGAATTGCCTAGTATTTCAGAAATTGTCACGAGATCGAATAATAATAAAAAGTAATTGAAAACCAATCGAGCTTGGTTGTGTACAAATGAAAACCAAACGAGTAACAAGAATGAAGTTGAAAACCAACTGAAAAACAAAAAGAAGGATTCTTATAAATTTAATATTTTACAAGAACACCTAGATAAAAAACAGTGTAATTTCAATATAATATCAGAATCATTGAAGTGGCTCCTATTTTGAAGGGTTTAAAATTATGAGAGAAAACAAAGGTGTTTCATTTATTTTATACCTCCTGACTGTCCAAACAATAGTCATTAGTCAACCAATCTACGCTATGAGCTGCACGGATGGTGTTTCAGGAGAGGGCGCAGCTACGAAAAGCAAAATCGTTCAAGTAGATTTCTCACAAAAAAAAGGAGGGAAGTCTCAAACTGCAAGGCATAAAGAGATACACAGGCTCGGAGAAGAAGTGGTTGTTCCGCTTAAGATTCCGAAATTAGAAGTTGGAGGTAACAACACTAATGGAAGTAAAAATGAAAAAGTTGCTAATGAAGTTTTAGTATTCATTGAGGCCTTTCAAAAATATATTTTACATGGGGTTCGGACAAACTTTGAACACGCATTATCTCAGAATACAATTTGGATAGTTCATGGGCAATATTCACTTCTTTCTCGGTTTGTAGAATATTTAGGTCATCCAAAAAATGGATATTCAAGACTGACATTTGAAAAGGTGAAGGAACGGCTAGATCAGCTAGAAAGAGTTATAGAAGAAACTCGATTTTTTGAACTTTTAGAGCGTCGCGGTTACACTCTGGTTCCGGCAGCCAATCAAATCGTGAAAGATCTTTTGCCGGCGGATCTGGCTAAGCCATTAGTGGATTTTGGTTTTCATCTTCAGTTAGTTAGGATC
>JAGRAG010000474.1 GCA_020435025.1 Bdellovibrionales bacterium
TGGGAGTTAGCTAGGAAGTATGTTTCTGTTTGCTTGAGTGATTTAGCTACGGTACGACAGTCTCATGAAAATGAGTCCATAGTTTGCGACCAGGTTGCTGAGGTACAAAAAGTCTTAAAAAAAGAAAACGAGGAATCCAATTCACTATGAAAGCCGTTGTAAACTGTGTGAAAATATTTAGCTTGTTATTGGTGGCCGGTTGTGGGGTTAAAGGAGACCCCCTGCCTCCTCTAGAGCCTGTTTCCATTGGGAGAGGCCAACCGTCTTATGGTAAAGTAATGAATGAGGTTCCTTTAGAGGAGCCACCGTCAGAAGAGAGTGATCGCAAAAAGAAGAAAAGGAACGAAAAATGAGTCAGTTTAACTTTAAAGGTATTATAACGGCCTTAGTGACTCCCTTTAAAAATGGAGATGTGGACGAGGCGTCACTTCACAAATTGTTGGAACAACAGTTAGAAAATGGAATAGAGGGTCTTGTTGTAAATGGGACAACGGGAGAGAGCCCGTCTCTGACTCCACAAGAAGTTAAACGAATCTTTACTATTACGAAGGAAAAGGTCGGCTGTAAAATCCCTGTAATTGTTGGAACCGGTAGCAACAATACAGCTCACACGTTGGCCTTTACCCAAGAAGTTGAAAAGTGGGGAGCGGATGCTGCCTTGGTCGTCGTTCCTTATTATAACAAACCCCCACAGCGAGGAATGGTAGAGCACTTTACGAAAATTGCGAAATGTTGTTCAATTCCTCAAATTTTATACAATGTACCTGGTCGAACTGTGGTTTCGTTATCTGATGAAAGCATTGCGGAACTTAGTAAAATAAATAACATTATAGGAGTTAAAGAAGCTTCGGGTGATCCCAATCGAGCTAATAAATTGAGGTCCATGTGTCGACCGAATTTTGTTCTATTGAGCGGAGATGATTCAAGTTGTGTGGAGTTTATGCTTCAAGGTGGAGATGGTGTTATTTCGGTGATTTCACATGTGATCCCGAAGGACCTTGTGCAAATTTCTAAAAAGGCACGCAATCATGAATCAGCAGCCTTAGAAGAGTACGTGAAATTTTCCCAACTAAATAGTGATCTCTGTTTAGAAAGCAATCCTATTCCTGTTAAAGAAGCGCTTCATTTAATGGGCTTGCTACAAACAGACGAATTGCGGTGTCCTTTGGCGCCGATGTTGCCAGAAAATACTGAGAAATTGCGAAAAACTCTTTTAGAACTTCAATTGTTAAAGGGGGACCTGTGACGGTAAAGGTAGCTCTGATTGGTGCTTCTGGAAGAATGGGGCGAGAGATTGATGCCCTTATTTCTGAGGAAAAGCAGTGGCGGGTTTCGCAGAAAGTGGGTCATGGAGTGGGTGAAATAGAGTCAGTGGATCAACTGAACCCTAAGGAAGTTGATATTGTTATTGATTTTTCAACGGCCTCTTTATTCTCGTCTGTGTTAGCCTGGTGCACGAAGCACAAAAAGCCTCTTGTTTCAGGTACGACGGGTCTTTCAGAAAAGGATCTAGAGAGTCTAGAGAGTGCTTCTAGTTCTTTGCCAGTTTTATGGTCAGCAAATATGAGCCTGGGAATTGCCTGGCTCAGTGAAATCATAAAACAGCTGGCTCCCTTGGCAGCGAGTTTTGATTTTCAGATTGAAGAAGTCCATCATAACAAGAAAATTGATAGCCCAAGTGGAACGGCAAAGCATCTGCAGCAGGTACTTGAAAAATATGTGGATGCTGAAGCTCCTCAGCCTTTAGCCATCCGTGGAGGAGGCGTATTTGGAATTCACAAAGTTTGGGCCATGTCTGATGAAGAGGTGATTACTGTGGAGCATCAAGCGCTTAATAGAACAGTTTTTGCGAAAGGTGCGGTGAAGGCCGCAAAGTGGCTATATGGAAAGCCAAATGGGCGCTATCTAATTTCTTCACTACTAAGCTAAGGGAGAATCAGATTGACGGCTTCTAATGAGTTTTTGGTTTCAATACATGGCGTATCCGGTGATGGAGTTGTACTGTTAGAAAAAATTTATAGTCGTCTTCATGGTTTGACCACTTCTATTAAAAGTTCATCTGTTTATCGAGTTCGTAAAGTCTATAAACATTCTAAGCATATACATGATATTAGAACGTTTGAAAGTTATGATGGTTTGGTGGCTGTCACAAAGGGAAGTACGGATATGGAGCTTCTTCCCTTTTTTGAGGCAGTTAAAACCATTGAGAAAGATCTAAAAAGTGAGCTGCTTCACCGCAGTGTGAACCTCTTTCTTTTAATTTTTAGCGATCAAGTTCTCATGACTCCGGAACTTACAATTCCCTATCCTGAATTTCATAGAAAACCAGAAGAAATCGTTTTGGGGGCAGAATTGTGGGGCAACTATATGCATCCGATTTTGAAACAAGATTTAAATCATCTGGCTAGAAAATTTATCGGATCAGAATGGGGGGAATTTTATCGCCAAGGGCTTCGGCTAGAGGACATTAAAGAACCCAATACGGGCGACTCAACCACCTAAAATAACTTTGAAAATTTCTATTTGAAACGAGACTTGATTTATTGCTCGATGAGTCGTACACATTGGGCAACGCACATTTTTTAGGAGAAATAAGGATATGCAGTTTTATATCGATACCGCTGATATTAACGAAATCATTCAAGCCAATTCAAGAGGCTGGGTAGATGGTGTAACCACAAACCCGACTTTGGTTGCCAAAACAGGAAAGTCCAATAAAGAAGTCATTACTGAGATATGTAAAGAAGTGTCTGGGTTGGTTTCAGCCGAAGTGATAAGTTTAGAAGCAGATAAAATGGTTCAAGAGGGAATTGAGTTAGCGAAAATTGCCGACAACGTCGTTGTGAAAATTCCCATGTCAGAGGATGGATTAATTGCCGTTAAGCGATTGGCTGCTGATGGAATTAAAACAAATGTCACTCTGGTCTTTTCGCCTATTCAAGCCCTTATGGTGGCGAAAGCGGGAGCCACGTTGGTCTCTCCATTTGTCGGTCGAATAGATGATACGGGTGCTCAAGGCATGGAGTTGATTAGTCAGATTAGGCAAATCTATGACAATTATAATATGGATACTCAAATCTTGGTTGCGAGTATTCGTCATAATATGCATGTGTTGGATTCAGCCCTTATTGGGGCGGATATAGTGACTATCCCATTTAAAGTTATGCAAGGGTTGGTAAATCATCCACTTACAGACAAAGGTATAGCTCAGTTCTTGAAGGATGCTGAAAAGCTGCCACAATAAACTCTATGAAAAATAGAGTTTTTGCATTTGTATTCGTCATCTTCTTATCTGGGTGCTCAACACCGGGCACCTACAGTATGCAGTCTGGTAATCTGGCTCTAGCTTTCATTCAGAAAACTGTCGATAGTTCTATGCCTAGGGGCACTAGGCAAGTAAGCGCTAATGGTCGGGAGTTTTATTCCAATTACTTTCTTCCAAAGGGCTCTGATTTAATCAATGCCACCTCAAAGTCTAGGCGATTCTATGCGCATGTTCAGGTTTTTGGGGATCGCAGGCCTTATAAGATTATTGTTGGAGTCGTCCTAGAGGCAAGAACGGAGCCGGGAGTTTATCAATATGTCAAAAACGACCAAAGGATAGCCAAAGCACTGTTCAAACGGATTAAGCATCGATTGGCAAAAGGTCGAGAAGATCAAAACGTCATTGACGATTTTCGGGTATTCTAACTAGACTAGTCATAAGAATGTTCTCAATCGAGTATTCATTTTAAATGTTGGAATTGGTGTGAGACTAGCAACGGTAACTTTAAAAAGAATGATGTGGTTTGGGCTACTGCTCGTGGCGACGATTTCTTTACCCAAAAAAATTGCTTCTGTAGATCATCGCGGTGTTACAACTCGTCTTGTATTTAAACTTCAAAAAGCAAACCCTCCATTTGCCGCTTTCGAAGACAGCCGCGATTTAGAAAATGGGCCCTCAGATTCTAGAAAAATGAAAGAAGATGGTGAAGCTCTATTTAATGAAAAGAAATCAACATCATTAGTTGCTGGCGAAGTCTTTGATCTTGAAAAGTTAAAACAAGAGGACATTGAGGTCGCAGTTTCTTCTTCTATTGTAGCTGACAACAGGCGACTAAAAGGAATGGTTTTCAAACGTGCGGCAACTACAGACACTGTTGTGTCGGGAATCCAGAATCAGAGAAAAGATTCTCGAGAAGTGTCGTCAATCGAATTTGAGCGACCCGCTCCTATCTACACAACATCTGGAAAGTTGAAGTCACTAAAAGAGAGGAAGGAGATTCTCGCTGCTCATTTCGCGACCACTTTCAATCAACCCACAGTGGATGAAAGGGAGCAAAAGGAAAAGACAGAAGCTCTTATAGCTCAGGCAGCAACGGAGTCGAGAGTGGCTGCGAACACGAGGGAGTTTGTTGCCTCTACCGGAACAAAAGTTATAGTTAAGCGCACTAATAATAGTCCTATCAAACCATCTGACTCCCGGTCCTCATCTCCACAAGTTGCTCCTGAGGTTGACAATCTGGCTCGCGATGGCGCGGATTTTGTAAGGCGAGCTGTTGCGAGTCACCAATCGGAAAAAACGGAAGACCCGTCCGTTGCGGGGATCATAACGGACCCAGAGGGTGATAGAGGTTACTCTTATGTGATCCATGGTGATCTAGAAATGAGAGATGGACTTGCGTATACTGGGGTCGATACTTTTCTTAGAGTGGTACATATTCAAGGGGGCTATCTTCAAAATGAAGGAGTCGTTTGGGCTTCTGAGGGCCGTTTTGAAATAGTTGTTGATAAGGTAGAGGGCTACCTCATTGGAGAGCTAAGATCGTCCGAGGGAGAGCTTCTGGGTTACTCCGAATTAGGATTAGATTCGATTAAAAATATTGATGCAAAAAGTAATGAGATAAAAGATGTTCACCTCGTGATTCGTCCTGCGCCAAAAGGGCTTATGGTTGAAGTCAGCTCGGCCCGTTCGTTTGAAGGGAATGAATTCAGGCTTGATAATGTTGACCTGTCTATAGACGCTATGGAAAGAAGAATTCCTGAAAGCAAAAAAGGACAGTATATTGATGATTCCTTATCAGCGGATTCGTCCTTTGTCTTAAAAGCAGAAAAGGAAGGGTATTGGAATTCACTTGCGATACGCGAAGCACAGTCCCATGAAAAAATGGTCATGTTTCCTGATTCAATGATTGAAGCCTTGATCAGCTTGAGTGTTAAAGAATCAACTAATAGTGAAAATGAATATGGAGTGGTGTGGGGTAGAGTCCTAGATGCAGGAAACCCAGTTAAAGATGCAAAAGTGGCCATGGTGGGTGAGGGGTACGTAGGCCCCATTTATTTCACCAAATATATTCCTGATCAGACTTTGAAAAGCACTTCTGAAAATGGGCTCTTTGCCTTTGTGAGGGTCGTGCCAGGCATTCAGTCCATCGAAGTCGCCGCCCATGGAAAGCGTTTTTTGGCAGAGGTCTTTCCTGTAGGTGCCAAAGCCGTTTCGCAGATAGATATAAAGTCTCTAAGAACTCGAAATGTAACGGTCTCTTTGTATGACGGATTTAATGGCGAGGCAAAACCAGGGAAAATTCAAGTTATCGGATCGTCTCGTGAAATTTTTGTAGAGAAACAAAAGTCCAAAGAAGT
Organism: Bdellovibrionales bacterium; assembly: GCA_020435025.1. Taxonomy (GTDB): domain Bacteria; phylum Bdellovibrionota; class Bdellovibrionia; order Bdellovibrionales; family UBA1609; genus JAGRAG01. The sequence continues at coordinate 5,623 of JAGRAG010000474.1, forward strand.
GGTCCTTCCTGGAGGTTCTGGGGTTATGATTGTTGAGGCCGATGCGGGAAAAACTTATGAAGTCTCTAGAGTCACTACAAAAAAATCGGCCTATCATATTAAATTTCCATTTGTTACGACGGCTTGGTTAGAAAAATTAGTAAAACAAGCTAATTTAGAAATGAATCCCGATCTGGGCAAGGTCGTTGGTTTTAATAAGTTAAGTTATAAAGATGTCTTTATTGACGGTGGCTACGGAACGAACTCTAGCCAAGTGATTTATTTTGATAAAAAAGGCCGCTATCTGCAACCTTCTCAGTGGAGTCAGAGCGCAGGATTTTTATTCATCAATGTCCCAATTGGATATAGGACATTGACCGCACATTCAGAGGAAACGGGTTTGACCTCGGTTCAAGTTTTAATTACGGCGCCTGGAGCTGTCAACGTTGCAACCTTTGAGGAGTAAACTCATACCAATGACTTAATGGAATTGGTATGATCTCAACAAACAGCAACATTTATTTGCGGAAAAATTCATTCTTATGATTTTTTAGGGACTTTACGGTCGGCAAGTGCAATATGGGTTTTTAAATTTTCGGCGGCATCTTTAGGAAGAAAGATCTTTAGCTTCTTGGGAAGCAGAACGTTTTTTGCCATAGCCCTCTTTAAATCTAAATTGTAATTTAAGAACTCTTCTTTAGTGAGCTTTGTG
>JAGRAG010000475.1 GCA_020435025.1 Bdellovibrionales bacterium
ATCAACACCATTTTCTGTCAAAGATTTTAAAGGACGAAGGGAGCCGTGACTACTTTCATTTTTTGCTCAAGACGCTTCATGGATCGGTCTACATTCGTCGTAAAGAGCTTTAGCAGTCGTCTTCCTAGAGGATTATATAGGAAACCTTCGTCGGATTCTGATTCAAATACGACAATTTCTTCGCAATCGGCGCGAGCTTTCGATTGATTCTGACAGTACTCTTGAAATCTACGATGATAAAAATTGTAAAGTCGATTCATCGAATCTTCTTTATTCAAAACCAATTGAATAAGGGAACTCGGCAAATAGCTCCACACGTCACCACCATCAACCCCTATGTTCCCCGAAGCTCCGTTTTCCACTCGTTGAAATATGTCGTAGACACCCATAATTTCATACTTTGAAAAATTCTGAGCCAGCCTCAAATAAGACATTCTCAACTGAAAGCTATCCCAAAATAACGGAGTCCTTCCCTCTTTGAACTGGGGATAGTACTTAACAACCTCCACCACCAGGTTTCTATTCTTTTCTAACAATAGAGTAAGGATCATCTGCTCTAAAAGTGATCTTGGATACTCTAAAGAAGTTCGAATAAAGACATTGATATCTTGAATTTCTTGAGCGATCCGTTCGTAGGCCCCTTCATTTAACAGAACCGACCACTGAAGATTTTTATACCTCATCCACTCTAAAAGATTAATGATCGAAGGCTGACGCTCCATTAATGGATATGCGGCCAACCCATAACTTCCGTATTCGATCAGACGATCCACCTTTTCGAGCATCCTTTTTTTATCAGATAGCTCCTTCTGTATTTCAGACTTTAAACGTGTGATTGAGCTCGGATTGCAAAAGTAATCAGGACGACAAAATGGCTGAGGAGAAGGGATTCGAAAAGGCTTGTTATCAGTGGACTTTTGGATCACCTCCTTATGTTGATTCAAGGGTTCTAATCTAGCCACTCGTTTCCTTCCCTCAGCCTCAAAATCAGAATTCAAATCACTGTTCATTCCCAGGAAATAAAAATATCCCCGTCTACCTCCTTCAAATTGAGTGAAATCCATAGTTACAATTTTTTTGACGGAAGGATCGAGCTCTTGAAAATCATTTTTTATGAGGACCCCGACTATAAACAATGCAATGAGACCACCTATAAGGCCTCCAAAGACCTTTCCCCAACGAAGCCATCTGTTTATCTGAGTTTTTTCCAACGTCGATCCTTTCATCAAATAGTCCATGCCTGCGGACTCCTTCAAAGATAAAGGAACGATCTGTTAAGCTTGTCAGTGGATCGTCAAATTAATGCAAAAGGTGCCAGCTCCGCTTTTAGGAAGAGCTGGCACCTTTTGCTGACCCTTTAGGGCACCTTCTGAAACCCTTACCCGCTGCATTTCAAGGTGCCGCAATTTGCTGCAAAAGTGCTAGGGTTTCTGAGTGATGTATGGTTATAGTCTCCTCAAGCGCAGATCCTATCAGATCTCTATATTAAAAAACCATTTAATATCAATGGTTTATTATTATTCTGATGTGTGAAGCCCTTATGAAACAGAATAACAATCGGTTTAATATTTGCAGCATATCGATGCAAAAAACCAAAACTAGAGGTAGATGTGGATAAACTAGAAAATCCAACAGCAGATAAATCGTCTCGAGTGAAGGCCAGCCCTCACGAGCTCCAAAAGGCAACGGACCTCAAAGGTCTTCTTCAGCAGGAGTTCATCAAGAGATTAAAAATCAATCCGCAGTATTCCCTGCGATCGTTCGCTCAGTTTTTGCAACTCAATTCTGGCACCTTATCGCAAATTATAAACGGCCGCAGAAAAATTGGAAGAAAAGTCGCCCAACAGATTGCCCTTAAGCTCAATATTTCTCCTGAGGAACTCAATCTTCTATCTAGTGAGGACTATCAATTTAAGAATATCGAAATTGACCAGTTTAATGTGATTAGCGATTGGTATCACTTCGCTATAATAGAACTGATTAAGACAGAAAACTTTAAGAACAGGTCACAATGGATAGCCAAACGTCTTGGAATCACTGTTTCCGAGGTAAATATAGCCATTGAAAGACTTTTACGTCTGAACTACATAGGCAAAACTCAAAGTGGCAGCCTCGAGGTCGTAAACTCTAACTTAAGCACACTGAACGATCTTAGTAAAAATATCACAAGCGTCGCCTTTAAGAGCTATCAAAAACAAGTTCTAACAAAGTCATTGGTCGCTATTGATTCGGTTCCCCTAGAGGAACGCCTGCACACCTCACTTTCGACCGCAATTAATAAAGAAGATCTCGAGAAAGTAAAAGAGATCCTTCACCGCTGTCGTCGGGAAATCAATGCCTTTACTGAAAGCAATCCCGTAAAGAATGAAGTCTATCACCTGCATATTTCTTTATATCCAGTTACTTTAAAAAATGAAAAAAAGGAGCCAAAATGAACCCTTCTCAATTTTCTCAAACTGTCCGTCTGGCCACCGACCTGTTTTTAAAACAGTTTCGACTCTTGCCATTAGCCAGCGTCACCTTGTTGACCTTGTCCACACTCACCATGGGCTGTCAGAAAACAGTTACAGAACGAATTGTGAGTCCACCAGTCGACCGGTTTCAGTCAGGGACGACCCATGGAACAGAAACACATGGAGGTGATTTAACTCCTTCTGAGATCCTCTCTATCTACGATAAAATCACTCTTACCTCGGAGCAACTTGCCGCCGAAGATTCCATCAATGGCGAAGAGTACGTCAAACAAACAGCAGAATCTGGAGGCTACAAAACATTTAAAGAGGACCTGTTGTCACTCTGGAAAGGCATCGAGCTTTACGCCAAAGGCGGACGAATTAAAAATCTAAATGGACGCAAATATCTAGATCTTGTTTTATCACTCCTGAAGGGAAATGAAAAAGGAACCATTTACGATGAGATTTTAGCAAGCACCTATAATGTAAAAATCGAAGAGCCTTTTGAGTGGATGAGCCAGGAACGATTGGGAAAATATAAATATGGGAAGTGCAAAGACTATCTAGGTGTCTACCGAGCAGCGGGAGCGACCCTTAATGACTACGGCGGGGAAATCTGTATTAACTCTACAGAATTAGCTCGCCAGATGGATGAAGATCAAGAATCAAAAATGTGGGGAATTGTCTCTCACGAGCACTGCCATCATTTAGGCCTGCTCGAAGAAGACTGTCTCGACGTTCAACAACTGATTATTAAACACGGTTATGATTTTTTACGTCTAGGCAATAGCATTCAACGTATCAAAAGTATTTCAATCGTTGACAGAATGAAAACAGAAAATGTTTATAGAGGCCTCGACAAGAAAATAGATCTCCACAAAATCACATTAGTTGCAACATATGAATTTGATAAATCTGTGGACGATCAACTTGGTATGAGTTTTGGGGGAGTTTCTTATTTTAAAGGAGGTCTTACCTCTCTTGAAAGTATATGGATGCCTAGTTCACAATATCCTTTGGATGGTACTTTAGAGTGCCAAAGAAGTCATATTGATTCATCGTATACAGCTAGATGTCATATCAAAGGAAAACTCGCACAAGATCTTTTTATGCCTGTGATTGAAGCTCAATTAAATTTTCGGATGGGCTATGTGCTGCCCTATGGATCTATTAGAAAAGTTGAAATGCACCTCGAAAAAGAGGGACAAATCATTCCTAACACCTCATTCCGAAGAGAGG
>JAGRAG010000476.1 GCA_020435025.1 Bdellovibrionales bacterium
GGTCTTTCATTTGCACAAACAGCAAGAAAGTGAAAGGAGTAACCATGAGTTGTCATGATCATGTGATATATAACAAGGCCGTCCTCGCATTTAAAAATCAAAATTTGGAGTTATTTCAAAAGATTCTAAGCTCTTTAGAGCTTACCTGGACTGAAGAGGCTCTTTTAAAAAGTCGAGAGATGATTGGAAGCGGCTATTTCAAGCAGGCTAGAAAGCTTCTTTTGAAAATTCATATATCTAGCAGTCACTTTCTTAATGGAGAACGAGCTCTTTTGCTAGGGCACTGTTATGCCCAGCTACATGACGTTATGAAAAGTCGATATTCTTATTCAGCGGCTCTGAAAGAGTATGTTGTTTGTAAAGATCGCAAAGGGCAATTTCTTTGTCACTTGCTTTTGGGAAGAAGTCTTTTAGAGGGAGGATTGATTCCACTTTCACTCAACCATTTAAATGAGGCGAAGTCTTTGGCTCTAGGCGAGCACGAAGAGACCCTTGTTTCCCGCCATCTTGCAAATCTATATATTAAATCTGGTAACGAGAGAAAGGCGATGATGTTTGTGGAGCTGGTCTTACAAAAGTCCAAAGACTTAAATGACCACGAAAGAGATGCTTTTAAAGAGTTTGCTCGCAGCTTTTATAAGAAAACGACGCAGAACTCTGCGGTGGGACGAGATTTTTCGGTGAGAACTTCCAAAGATCTAGATCATTAATGGACTACAATCGGACTCAGTTGCATTTTTTAAATAGTATAGTTGAAGAACCTGAGTCTAAACTAATATCTCGAAGATTAAACTACAGCTATGACAAGATAAAAAGGTGGCTTAGGGGAGAGACGACTCCTCGCTGGAATGAGTTTTGTGATCTGTGTTTAGAGCTCAATTACCCGATAGCAGAGGTACTCACCCAGGTGTTTGCCTTTGAAGTGTATGATTTCGAAGATACCTATCTGATTCCTAAAAAAATCTTACTGAAGCCCTCAGTTCTTTCTCAAGAAAAGATAGCTCAACAACTGGGGGTCTCATTAGCGACTCTTAAACGTTATATGCATGGAAGTTCGCTACCCACTTTAGAACTCTCCTTAGCAGTCATGGATCTGATTCCGGGTGGCGGCGGAGCGTTTATGTTGTCTCTGTTAAACTCAAAAGGACCAAGGGACAAAAAGTTGGAATCCCTCCAGCTCGAAAATTCGATGCTTGTCGAGCCATGGGCCGCAGCTGTTCAGAGTGTCTTTAACTATCAAGAATACAAAAATTTGAAATCTCATTGTGATGCATGGGTGGCCAATTTTCTAGGGCTTCCTCTTTCCGTCGTTGAAAAAACGATCGAAGAGCTTGCTAAAGCTCAATGGATATTCAAAAAAGATGAGAAGTGGGAAATGAGTCCGGAATGTGTAACAGCTAATCTGGGTACTGTAGAGGCTCAGGTTCAGTTTGTGACCTACTGGACGAAGCGCGCATTAGAGAGGTTTCTGACCGACTCAGGAAGACCTGTGAATCAGTCAGGTTGCAAGAATGTGATTGGCGTGCGGATCGGAGCTATTAGTGAGAAAGGGGCTTCCGAGATCATTGAGGTTCTAAGACAGGCCGAGGAGAAAGTTCATCAAATATACAATAAAGATCAGGGGCCAAAAACAGAGCTACGAGCTATGATATCCCATTTTTTTGCTGTCAACGATCATCCACTGGCTTGCAAAGTACAAAATCCAAAGAATTCCCATGGCGTTGCCACTGAAGAGTCTGAAATCCAGCCTCCTCGACAAGAACTTTAAACTCATCTGATTGATAGGGCGTGTGTAGTATCCCTTTTTTCATACCCCATTCATTGATTCGAAAAGAGAGCCGAGCTAGAACCCCCTTGCCTTTTGGATAGAGCAGGAGGTTTCCGGCTAAGGCTCCTCCTGGTTTTAACACTCGAAGCAGTTCTTTTAGAGAGCCTCGGATGTTTGGAAAGCTGTGCAGGGCATTGGCGACTGAAATGCTGTCGAAGAAATCGGATGGATAGGGCAGTTGACAGACATCTGCTTTTTCGATGAAAACATTTGGATTATTGCGAAATCTTTTGAGGGCGCCAGCGAGCATGGAATCTGCGTAGTCAAAAGCATAGACCTGAATCGGAGATGCCTTTTTCCAACGACGCCATTTTAAAAAATAATCAAGAAGCGTCCCCGATCCACAGGCTGCTTCTAGATGAACAGGTCCCATATGTTTAGAAAAATGCGAGATCTGCCTCCATAGGGTGCTATTGTAAGCAAAGGTCAAAATAAAGAGTCCTCGCAGATCATACCACCAATATTTGGAGTCATAGGCTTGATTGATTTTTTCTATATCCATTGAACTCTCCTACTCCTTTAAAATTAACAAAGGCGGAGATCAAAAATAGAGTGAGTCGAATGATTCTAAAAAATTTTAGGAAAACTTGAGCTAATTGGCTCAAATTTGTTTTACTGGTTTTTCTTGGAGCTGGAGATTTGTTTTACGAAGTTGTCGTAAACGGAAAGGTCCTCATTTTTTTCTCCGAAAACGGACTCTATCTTTCGTTGCTTACGACCATCCGAACGAGTCGCTTTTTGTTTGATTTTGATTTTAATGTATCCATTTCTACTTTCTCGACGAGTTTTGGAGTCATAACTTTCATCAACGGCGGCCTTGCCATAAATATCCACAGTGTCATTTTCGAGACTGACTTCTACTTTTCTTAAGACGAGATCGAGTCTTTCTTCGGCGACATTTTTGGCCGTATTTGCACTATTGTCGGAAACATCACTTTTGAGAATTTCAGAATCAATAAAAATATTGGAATCTTCTAGTCCTTCAGTGAGCCCCTTTAGCTGTTCCATAATGGGAATGAATTCTCCAGAAGGTTTTGCCGTTCCTTTGAAAAAAATAACGTCGGCAGGGATATCAAAGCTAAT
>JAGRAG010000477.1 GCA_020435025.1 Bdellovibrionales bacterium
AATCACTGTGCCGCTTTGGTTTTGGAAGAAAAGCTCTGAGGTCTCTGCGGCCACAGCTAAAGTGGTAGCTCAAGAATACAGGCTGCGAGACACGCAGCTTAGACTTCTCGCGCACATTAAAGATCTGATGGGCCGAGTGAGCACGGGTGCGAAAACTTTAAAAATCTATCAGACGAGTCTAATCCCTCAGGCACAAGGTGCCTACAACTCCAGTCGCTCGGCCTATCAGGCCAGTCGGACTTCTTTTTTAGACTTGCTAGACAGTGAGCGTTCACTTTATCGAGTCAAGACGGGGTACTTTCAATCTCTAAAACAGTATGTTGCGACTTTAAGTGATTTAGAAAATCAGATTGGGTTTGAGGTGTCGAATTTGACGGTGGCCCGTGAGGTGAAACATGAAAAATAAAGTTATAGGTCTTTCTGTTCTTGTCGTGGTGCTTGGAATTGGAGGGGTCTGGTGGCTTGGACACTCTACAGGTGATCACTCTGTGCACCAAGAGGGACTGCAGCCAAATTCTGAAAAGTACATTTGTCCCATGCATCCCCAAATCATCTCTGATAAGCCAGGAGCCTGCCCGATTTGTGGAATGGATTTAGTTAAATCTAATGAAAAGAATGAACCTGAAGAGCAGAATCACGACGAACACCATGGGGATAGAAGCAATCAACATTTGGAAAGCCACCAAGATGAGATGACAGTGAAACCCAAAGAACGAGCCTCGGTGAAGCTGTCACTCAATAAGCAGCAAATGATAGGTGTTAAAGTTTATGAAGTGCAGGAAAAGAATTTGTTTAAATCTATTAAGTCTCCTGGGCGAATGGCTTTTGATCCTGAACTGTACACGGCTCAAAGCGAGTATTTAGAGGCATTGAGACAGTGGAATCGGGTTAAAAACTCGCCGATTGCTGATGTGAAGGAAAACACTCGACAGATGATCAAGTCCTCAAAGATTCGCCTTAAAGTCATGGGACTTTCTGATGATCAAATTCAAAATCTAACCCAAAAAGGCTTTCAGTCAGAAGGTTTACTTGTGGGTGGCCAGGATAATATTATTTACGCCGATGTGTTTGAAATTGATTTGCCATATATTAAGGAAAATCAATCGGCTCAGATTTCAGCAAATTTTCTTCAGGGTAAAACTCTTCCGGGAAAGGTGATTTCTGTAGATCAAGTGATTAATCCTGAAACGCGTACGGCAAAAGTGCGAATTAAATTGTTAAAAAATGACCCTTCTATTCGACCGGAATCGTATGTGAATGCCACGATTTTTGCCCCTTTAGGGAAACATGTCGCCGTACCTTTAGAGGCGATTATGGATACGGGAGTGGATACGTATATATTCGTTAAAATAGGTAAAGGTATTTTTGAACCAAAAAAAATTCGAGTTGTTTTAGAGACGGAGACGGAAGCAGCTATCTTAGGTGCCATAAAACCTGGAGATACTGTTGTTGTTGGCGCGAACTTTTTAGTTGATTCAGAATCTCGTTTAAAATCTGTGATTCAAGGTGAAAGTGATTCTTCGGGTGGTCACAATCGCTCAGAGAGGTGAACATGATTTTAAAGACTATAGAATTTTGTGCAAAAAATAGATTTGTCACGATACTTGCCGTTACAGTAGCTCTTGTTGCCGGATGGTTTAGTATGAAAAGCATCCCTATCGATGCGATTCCGGATTTATCAGATACACAGGTTATTGTGTATTCCACCTGGAATGTGAGTCCTGATATTATTGAGGACCAGATCACTTATCCGATCGTTACAAGCTTACTGGGTGTGCCTAAGGTTAAAGACATTCGTGGGCTTTCTACTTTTGGGGCGTCTTATGTTTATGTCATCTTTGAAGATGGTACCGACATCTATTGGGCTAGATCGAGAGTTTTAGAATACCTATCAAAGATTGTTCCTCAACTTCCAGAGGGATCTAAAACGGAGTTGGGACCTGATGCTACAGGGGTTGGCTGGGTCTATCAATATGCACTAAAGGAAACTTCAGGGAAGCACACACTGGCTGATTTAAGGTCTTTTCAGGACTGGTTTTTACGTTACCAGTTGCAATCT
>JAGRAG010000478.1 GCA_020435025.1 Bdellovibrionales bacterium
AAGAAGGCTTTGATGTTTGGGAAGCCAACTTAGAACCTGGAGACACGCTTTATATTCCCGGACTCTTTCCTCACTCTGTTATTAATAAAGGACAAAATATTATGGTGACTAAAAACTTTGTAGAAAATCGTAATTTCCCAAGCTTTTACCAATCTATGCGAAAGCGCCTCTTAGAACCAACGAACTCCTTAAATTCAGTTTTTGATCGATACCTTTCCGGTCATTGTGATCAGATCCCTGACCCTGACTTCTGGCAAGAACAACGCCTTGTGTTTGAATCCTTAGAAAATGAAAAGTCGATGTTTGAGAAAAAATTTGGACAGTCCTATGTTAACTATTAATATTGACTCGCCTCCTCTTTCAGATGCTTATCAGGCTTGTCGGGATCACTCAGGACAACAGCTCTACGCTCCTCAATTGGTGACTCTATCTCAAAGTTCTTGGCCCGCTTTCCCTGTCCAAAGCTTTTGTGTAACTGAAAAGGTCGAGGTCAACAATGAGAGTACGCAATATCGCTACCACTTTGACAAAGAAAGATCGGCGATGGCCCAAGTGAGTCCAGAGATCTTCGCTCATCATATACTGACCGTTCTCAACTCGATGACGTTCCCGTTTGAACGTTTTTTATTACACAATCTAGAATCCATAAATACCACTAAAGACTCAGTTCTATTTAAATTGAAGCAAACAGACCATCTTTTTGATCAAAAGCTCGCTTCATTTGCCTTTTGTCTTGGGCCCGAAGAAGGGGTGGTTAGCCCTTATCAAATTCGTTCTCGATCTACAGATCAATGGAATTTTGAGTCTAATTTTGACTTTCTGCCCCCATTGATTTTTAGACGCGTGAAAGAACCAGAACTAAACTACAATCAATATATGAATCAGACGGTGGATGTCACTGCCGATACGGCATTTCCTTTAGATAAGCCGACTGAGGAAGCCGTAGTCGATCGGTCGGGAATTTTCATGTGTCTTGATTTTGAAACAGACAATTGGGAGATACAAAAATCGGTGGAAAAAATAGTTCATCGAGGCGAGTTGAATCAATCCATACACCATGGGTTCCTTGAGGCCTCTTCATTCTCAAAGGTCCCTATGGGTCCAAAGGAAAGTAATAAAAATTTCTTAAAAAAGAACCTTAGGTTAGGATTTGACCCCTACTACCCCAATCACATTATTGCGGAAAAACTGTCAGAACAGCTGAGCCGAGCTGGCTGGATTGTGGAGCTAGTGGAAGACACTTACGGAAACCCAACAGAAAAGGTCGATTTAAGATTGGTTCTTATAAAAGGAAGTTTCCCAAGTTCCTATAGTATTTACTATGGCTTGCTGGGCGGACATTGGTTTCAAGAGGAGAGAGAAAAAAAACAGAAATACTTTTCTCTTTTACAAAGACTAGAAAGTTCACGTGAACCCGAGCATGAGGTGCTATATGATCTAGAAGGTCTTCTTAGATCTGTTGGAGCACCTTTGCCTCTCTTGGAAGTCGTCAGTTACACTTTAATATCGGATCGGATGAAAAAATGTTTCCCACAGCGAGTTTAAAATTTAAGCTGACTCTATTTTTTCTCTACACGACTTTCAGTCGAGCCGATGTCAAACGGGGCATATTTGTACTCTACTGGCTGCAACTTGGACTTTCTAACAAAGAAATTGGAGCCTTGCAATCAGCGCTTTTTTTGGGGACCATCTTATCTGAAATCCCAACCGGTCTGCTCGCAGACAGTTTTAAGAGAAAGTACAATTTTGTTTTTGGCTCTCTATTAAGAGTCGTCAATGGACTAGGGTATCTGTACTTCACTTCTTTTAGTCCTTTTCTTGTTCTTTCTTTTATCAGTGGGATCGGGTTTAGTTTTTTTTCAGGATCAGATGAAGCCTATCTTTATGATCTTCTTAAGTCGCACAACCAGGAAGAAAAGTATAAGAAGATTCAAGCCCACACCAAGGCCATTCAGTCATACGGCCTCTCGGTGGCCATCGTCTTAGGGGGCGTACTTCAGATTGTTAGTTGGCCTACCGTCTTTTTGGTCTTTACTGGAATAATGTTTTTATCAACACTATTGGCGTCCGTACTTTTTGATGACCACCCTCATCCCAAGAAAGAGTCATCAACCCTGGATTCTTCGTTGGTTAAAACCACAAGTGAGTTTTACCAATTTTTTAAAACGTCTAAGGGCGGATACCTATTTTTACTTATTTTAGCTCTAGCTACATTTGAGGGAGCTTACACTCCCTATTTTATTATGGGACAGAGTCTTTTTAAGGAAGCCGGCTCTAGTCCCTTGAGTGTTTCCTTACTTATTGCTGTAACCGAATTTGCTACCGGCATTTCATTCAGTCTAGCGGCAAAGTATGCCCATCGCTTTACAGCCAATAGAAGTTTTGTTGGCACTTCTCTTATTGTTATTGCATTATTGCTGTTAAATGTCTTTAACACGCAACTCACGGCGATGATCTCATTTTTTGGAGTGATGCTCATACCTTCGTTGATGTTTATAGTGGTTGAGGACTCTATCCAAAGTCAGCTGCCTTCAAACATTCGTTCCTCATTTTTCTCGCTTCTAAGCCTCTTGCAGGGACTATCTATCACGGCTAGTTACGCTCTTATGGGATTGTTTCTTGATTCGTTTGGGGCTGCATCAACAATGCTCGTGCTGACCACTTTCCCCATTATTGGTCTGGTTTTTTTTGGACTTTATTACTATCAATTAAAAAACATAAAGGAGAGCGCTTCCAATGGTTAGGAATTTGAATCCTCAGTTTAGATTTCGAGAGGACGTCAGTGTTCTACAAGAAGGAACTCAATTCACTTTTGTTTGTGAAAAGCCTTTTCAATTGCAAGTAGACATAGACGGATTTTCCAACTTTTTAATATCACTGCATAAGGGGATAGAGTCACAAGACATTCCAGAGAGTTTAAGTCCTTATCTAGATATCTTTAGAACAAGAGGGCTCCTTCAGTCCCATTCGGAACCAATGGCTTTTGACACTCAAGATAAGTTCACAAAGTTCAAAAAGTGGCTTCAACACAACTACAAAGATCCACTGGCTGTTTGGGAGTCTCTTAGAAAGATAGAAGTACTTATTGTAGGTTGCGGAGGAACAGGGGCCATCGTCACACAAAATTTGTTAGGTTGCGGAATCAAAAACTTTCACTTGATCGACTATGACGTCGTCCAACCAGATAATTTTAATCGCCAATATCCCTTTAAACACTCCGATCTTGGAAGGTTAAAAACAGAAGCACTGAAAGATTACATTTTAGAAAGAGTTCCCGAAGCATCCGTTAAGATCACTCAGATAAAAGTAGAAAAAGCAGAAGATCTCACTGAATTCCGAAGCACCGACTACATTATCTGTTGCGCTGATAAACCTGTGGGCCTTATCAACCAATTACTGACGGAGGCCGCCCTTTCTCTGGATGTCCCAGTTTTATTTGGAGCCGTCGGTATGAACGATGGCGAGGCCGGTCCTTTATTGAAAAACTCTGAAGAAAAAAAACACTACCTATTAGAATGGAACAAGTTGCTGGAAGCCCGCTCAAAATGTCTATGGGCGCCAACCATAGAGGCTTCCTGTGGACCTATTAATTCAAAAGTCTCCTCCGAAATCGCTGAACTGTTTTTGAAATACTGGGAATAGAAAAAGGTACCCGGAAAAAGCCGCTGGCACCTTTTACTTATGCGGCCGATTTTTTTTGGAACTTGCTCCGCGGAAAAGGAATTCCATTGTCCTCTATTTCATCCATATAACTGGGAATGTATCCCGTCGGTTCCAACTGGCCCTTGAGCTTTCCATTAGGAAGCTTCACCATCCGTCCCATATCATAGATTAGCTCTACATTGTAAATTCCTGTCTCGTGACTGTAACCCGTGACTTCGGCTATCGAAGCAATTCTTCGTGACCCATCGGAAAAGCGACAGATCTGGACAACAAGATCTATGGCAGATCCGATCTGTTGATTTAGAGCTTTTTCACTAATTCCCGAATCGCCCCCTTGAGCTAACGCCTGCAAACGGACTAGAGCTTCAAAAGGAGTGTTGGCATGGACTGTTCCTAAGCAACCTCTATGCCCTGTGCTCATGGCTTGAATCAAATCCATAGCTTCAGAGCCCCGCACCTCTCCGACAATGATTCGGTCCGGCCGAAGACGGAGGCTGCTTTTAATCAAGTCTTCAATTGTGACCTCACCCTGTCCTTGCTCGTCCGCCATACGTGTTTCGAAAAATACAACGTGCTCGTACTCAATATTTAATTCACTAGAGTCTTCAATCACAATGATTCTCTGTCCCTTGGGGATGCGATCACATAAGACGCCTAAAAGCGTGGTCTTACCGGATCCCGTTCCACCACTTACGAGAACATTTTTTCCAAGTCGCATACTTAAATCTAAAAATTGAGCCACATCAACGGTCATGGAACCCAATTTCACGTAGTCCTTAAAGGTCATCTGTACTTTAGAAAATTTTCGAATAGCAATAGTTGTACCCGCCCGTGCCNNNNGAGGTATCACCGCGTGAATTCGATAGCCATTGGGCAACCGCGCATCCAGTCGTGGCTTCTCGTCGTTAATCACTCGACCGACACTTTGAGCGATATTGTTAATGGCGGCTCTTAGAGAGTCTTCATCAGTGAATTTAGCATACGTTTTTCTCACTTTACCGGATTGC
>JAGRAG010000479.1 GCA_020435025.1 Bdellovibrionales bacterium
TTCAGGTTTTCGATCCAGAGGAAAACCCCACTCAAATCGCAGAGGGCCAATAGGAGAAAACCAACGAAAACCAAACCCCACGTCACTTCGAAACTCCGTCACATCCAAAGAGTCCTGAGCATCTCCAATATCATAAAAAACTACACCCTTTATTCCAGCTTCATCAATGAGTGGAAATTGGAATTCCATATTATAGTAAAATTGCTGTTTTCCACCAAAAGGCCGCATAGCCGCCGTATCTGGATCTGGGTGCCCAGCTGCGACAGCTTGGCTATAAGCTTTATTTGAATATTTTCTCTGACCGATCGTGTACCATCTGAAACCTCTCAAAGTCGTGGCTCCCCCTAGTAAAAAGAGTTCATTAAAGGGAACATCTCCACCGTCATTTGAATTAACAAACCCATAACTGATGTTGTTTCGCCAAACCACATCCCAAAAAGCCTTTTGATAGTATCTAAAGTTTACAGACCCCTTTGTATAATTAAGGTCGCCGCCGATCCCCGCATACTCAACCCCAAGACTACCAAAGACTCCATCTGTTGGTGCAAATCGATCATTTCGCTTGTCATAAATCAAACTCGCAGTGACAGCACTGGCCACACCATTCGCCGTATCCACATCAAACAAGTCAGGATCGCCCGTTTTAGGATCGAGTTCCAAGTCCGTGTCATCTATTTTATAACCGATAATCCCTCGTAAGTAAGGAGCTAAGGGATGACCTACGCGAATGGCCGCTCCTTTACGGTTGTCATCGTATTCAGGTAATTCTCGTCGTCGAGAGTAAAGATCTCCCCCAACAGACCACTCCGTATCCATAAAATAGGGCTCTGTAAAATTTAAATTAAACAACTGGTTTTTATCACTAAAATCAATGGAGACCCCTAAACTTTGCCCCCGACCAAACAAGTTAGTCTGGTTCACTTGACCGTTTAACACAAACCCCGAAAAACTAGAATATCCAGCCCCAACAGTAATGGTTCCCGTATTTCTCTCTTTCACTTTGATGGTGATGTCCATCAGGTCCGTTCGCCCTTTCGGCGTACTGGTATTGAACTGAACCTCTTCAAAGAAACCCAAACGCCGAATATTGGCTTCGGACTCTCGTTTTCGAGTCTCGTTGTAAAGTTCCCCTTCGCGAATTTTTAGCTCTCGTCTTAAAACCTTGTCTCTTGTTTTGCTGTTGCCAATGACATTAATTTTACCAATAAAGACCTTATTCCCTTTATCAATCTCGTAGGTGATATCAACGATACGGTCCTTTTCACGAATTTGCGTTCGTGGAATCACGTTGGTGTACGCATATCCAAGATCACCGTACTTCGCCGTTAAGGCTCTAAGATCTTTTTGTAGACGTTCATAACTAAAACGGACGCCTTCTTTGTTCTCCACAGCCGCCGCCAACTCTGACTGGTCAAAAAGAAGATCTCCTATAAAATCAACGCTGCCTATAGAAAAACGCTCTCCCTCACTGACTCTAATAGAAATCGTAATACTTTTTTTGTCTGGTGAGACATACACCTGAGGACGATCAACTTTGGCCTGAACAAAACCGTCATTGTAATAAAGGTAATGAATTAACTGTACATCTCTGTCAAAAACATCCTGTTTAAAAGCTCCGGAATCACTTACAAAGCTAAAAAATCCACCCTCTTGAGTTTGCATGGCTGATTTCAGCTTACTCTGGGACATCTTATTGACGCCGATAAAGTGAACTTTTTTAACCTTAACCATATCATTTTCCTGAATGGAAAAAGTCAGCTCCACACCTTTACCTTGATCAACAGGTTTAATCAGCGAGTCGACTTTGGCTAAGAAAAAGCCTTTGTCTTCATATAATTTTTCGATCTTCTCGATGGCTTCTTGAATCTTGGCGTGATCTAAAATTTCGTAAGTGGCTATACCTGTGACCTCGGCAATATCGTCATCTTCGACCTCATCATTTCCAAGGAACTTAATTTCTACGATGGACGGTTTTTCCATAACCCTATAGGTTAAAACTACTCCTTGTCCCTCAGTGGTTTGATCGACTTCAATGTTTAGAAAATAACCCATTTTAAAAATGGATTCGACATCCTCTCGCACTGTCTTTACGGAATAATCCTCGCCGACTTTACTAATTAATTTGTTACGAATGGCATCTTCTTCGATCTTTTTTTGACCGACAATCGTGATCTTAGAGATCTTTTGAACTTTACGAGCCGCAGGTTCTCGAAAATCAGTTTCCGCCTGAACTGGAAGAGATAAGCTCATTAAACAGAGAAGCCCTGTGAAGAAATTTAATAGCAACGTCATTAATTAAAAAATTCCCTGTCTTTACATACACTTATATATCGCGAAGGTCAGCCTAGCCTGAAACCAAAAGGAAGTCAAAATTTCCGAATTTTGACTCCCTACGGAATCTCAGATTTTACTGAGAGTTCCGGGTGCTCCCACTGTCCATCAACTAATCTTAGTACCCTATAAAAATGGGAAGCCATAGATTGATCGTGAGTGACCACCACCAAAGCCAGACCCAACTCCCTTTGCAGGCGAAAAAACAACTCGCGAATCAATTGCGTATTCTGCCCATCTAGATTTCCCGTCGGTTCATCGGCCAACAGAATTTTGGGTCGACGCATCAAAGCTCGAGCTATAGCCACGCGTTGTTGCTCCCCGCCACTCATTTGCGAAGGGTAGTGAGTTTTACGATGCGTGATCCCCAAAAGCCCAAATAGATCTTCAGCACGCTCACGCGCTTCTTTACTTCCCACTCCAGCTATTTTTGCAGGCATCATAACGTTTTCCAGAGCAGTAAACTCACTCATTAAATGATGAAATTGAAAAACAAACCCCAGCTCTTCGTTTCGAAATTTCGCCAATTCACTATCCGATTTCTTACCTAAATCTTCAGCCTGGTAAAAAAGCGAACCTTTATCAGCACGATCCAGAGTTCCTAAAATATGAAGCAGTGTGCTTTTTCCGGAGCCCGATTCTCCGACTATGCAAACCGCCTCTCCTGCTTCAATATCCAAATCG
>JAGRAG010000480.1 GCA_020435025.1 Bdellovibrionales bacterium
GTTCAAAGGTGTACTACGTTTCACCCTGTGATACGGGCTTTAACGAGTTCTTTGTTGGCCCAATAGTGCCACAACTTACAAAGAGAGGTGTACAACTGACTAAACTCAAGACACCCACAAATTTTTTAATGAGATTTTGCATATTTACATTCCTAGTTTCAACCTTCTCTATCTTAAAAGGTGTGACCTAAAAGGGTCAAACCTTCATCTCTCACCTTTGTCTCAAATTGAGAAATCAGATTTTCCCCATATCTTACGAAAATTACAAATGAATTTAAATTTAAACATCTGGCACCTCCCTTGCTTATTATAAAGGCAACGGGGAGGACAATATGAAATCAAACATTCAACTTACCATGAAATTCAGCCTTATATTACTTGTTGGTCTTATGCTATCTGCATGTGGAGCTAGCAAAACCACTCAGAGATCTGGTTCAGTAGATCTATCTAGTCGCGGAAACCCTTCTACAGGGGATACAGGAAGCTCTGGTGGAGGAACATCTTTGACTGGAATTCTCACAGAATGCAACGGTATTAATGAAGAGGGCCTAGAGGGCAATTTAACAACTTATTATGACCCCATGTCTGGGCAATTCCTCGAGACATATATCCGCATGACCATCACAAAAGCTCTTGCGGCTATGGGAACCGACTCCAGTAGTTATGTTCAAATTTTTCGTTGGTACATTGACGAAACCAACACTCGTCGAGTCAACGAAACTCCAACAAAGCTCTATTTTATTCAACGTGGAAAAGGCCAAGCGATCAACAGAGACACACCAGCTACTTATCTGTCTGGATCTATGATCAGTGGTTTGATCTCCAAATACAATCTTTCTGGAATCACAGCATCCAATTTTTATGATAACTTTATTGTCGTCTTAGGAGACATCGGCTTGACATACGATGCGATCACCGTTGCTGTCTATGACAGTGCTACCAATAAAGCTAAGAAGACAATTGACATTCTCGTTCCAGCTTTTTCTGCAGACCCCAATGAATACGCAATCACTCACCCATCAGGTCTCTTACAAAATCTACATCCCAACTGGAGTGAAAGAGAAGGTGGATTTACCACTCATCAATATAAATCTATGGCTGAACAACCTTGCTACTTATAGCCTTAGTTAAAAGGCTGCCTTGTCTTATCTCCCCGGAAGGACATGGCAGCTCCCTACCGGAATCAAGCAAGAATCCTATGCTCTCCGAACAAACTCCCCCCTCGACCAACAGGCTTTTCGATGACCTAGAATTTTTAAAATATAAAAAGCTCCGAATGGGCTTTTCAATGACTAGATTCTTGAATCACTTCCTCTGCCTGCAAGTTTTCGCCGTGACGATATCTTTCAACAAGCCCTTCATCGTTGGTGGGAAAAGAAAACAGTAAAGCATGGCTATTGGAAGGAGCATCTTCGACAGTGACAACAATGTACCATACCCCTTTTTCCCCTTCATCAGCTAAATCTTTTACAAAACTCACTAAGACATTTCCCATTGAGTCATTGCTTCTCCAAATTTCATCCGCATCCTCAATTGATGCTTCTCTGTATTGGGCATACTCGATAAATCTCTCAATTGGGATGTCTGATTCCACTCGTACTTTCAACATAGCACCATAAAGACCGAGTGCCAGTTGATCTTCTTCAATCAATGCATCCCCTTCAATGGCACCTTCCGGAGCTTGAGCAATGAAACGATCATAAATCAGCTTTCCGACTTGATACTTCTCTACCAAATGCAAATCATTAGTTGGAAAGTGAAGATAAATAAAACTAGGAATGTCACCTGTCATATAAGTGACCGCGACATGAAAGAGTCCACGATCTTCAGCTTCTTCCTCTGACTCAAACTCTTTTAAAAAAATGGTGAGGGTCTTACCGGGTAAGGTTTCATCGTCTATCCAGACTTCATCGGGCTCGTCTAATGTATCTGTAAGATTATTTTCGTATTTTAAACTTTCTTCTTCATTGAAATCCGATTGCGATCGCCATTCCAAAAAAGATCTCTCTAGCGACTTAATGTCTGCAGAAAAATGGTCCAGCAAATCTTTTTCAGAAGAAAATACCAAACCCTTTTCTTCATCGATGACAATCTGTTGCTTCTTTTTTGACGACTCAGATGACACAAAACTCTCCATTTTTACACTTCCTCTAAAAAAACTATAGCAAGATTACATCTCGAAAAATAGGTAAGCGTCTCCCTTCCGACTTAGCATGTCAAGTAGGGAGTTTTTTTCTTGCACGACACAAAATTCCAATTTGTAATTAAACAAGGGGAACAATCACAAATTAAATTAATGGATTCAGTTTCACATGGACGAGAAAGACCTGGACCAAATCGAAAAACTACTCTCTTTATCTGTGCGAGGGTGTCATCATCTATTTGACAATAGTGAGATCGCTCGTGTGCTTGCAAAGCCTACAGAGGACTTAGATTTCTTTTCAATCAATAATATGGAAAGAATTCAGTCTCTATTTATTGCCCTTATACAAAAAAATAGCTTAGCGGAAAAACAACAGTTTTTAGCAAGCCTTGACGAAGAAAGTAGGGAAATTCTATTAAGAACCTACTTTCACATCGTTGATAACTCTGCGTTAGCCACATCCCGACTTAGACACTAGACCTCTACCAATTTCATACGTAATTGTTTAATTGAATTGGCATTAGAAGACCAGTGGGATCAAAGATTTTTTCTTAAAATCCAAACCCGATCATAAAAGAGGCTGTCGCCAAATGGTCAG